>DAOUVG010000107.1 GCA_030667735.1 Dehalococcoidales bacterium | reverse complement strand
GGACCATAAAGGCAATAGAGAGGAGCAGGATAGGCAACAGGAAGTTCATAATCGAGCCGGCGCCGAGGACGAGCAGCCGGGTAGGGATACTCTTGTTTGCCAGGCTGCCGGGTGCGTCGGGGTCCTCCTCACCGGACATCTTGACGAATCCGCCCAGGGGAAGGGCGTTTATCGAGTATACTGTCTCACCGCGCTTGAAGGCGAACAGCCGTGGCGGGTAAAAAAGGCCTGCCTCCTCCACCTTCACGTGGGACAGCTTGGCGGTTACAAAATGCCCGAGTTCGTGGGCAAAGATAACCACCAGGATAACACCGAGGAAGGAAAGTACCGTCAGCACGGGTTGCCCTCCCCGGCCAGCGCATACGTCCTCTGCCTCGCCCAGTCGTCAGCGCTGATGATGTCTTCCAGACCCGGCCCGGTGATGGTATCGTGCTCCGCCAGCACCTGCCCCACCAGGCGGGCGATGTCCGTAAAGCCGATGTCTCCGGATAGAAAGAGGTCAACGGCCACCTCGTCGGCGGCACAGAGGACGGCGGGCTGGGTCCCTCCCGTTTTTCCGGCCTCGACTGCCAGCCTCAGGCAGGGAAACCGGTCAGGGTCCGGCTGCTCGAAGGTCAGTTCCTGGACTGCGGACCAGTCTAGCCGGGGAAGCTCCGTGTTGGGCAGGCGCTCGGGGTAAGTGAGGGCATACTGAATCGGTAGTCGCATATCGGGATAGCTCATCTGGGCCTTGATTGAGCCGTCGGCAAATTCAACCATGGAGTGAACGATGCTCTGCGGATGAACAATAACCCGGATTCTGTCATAGGGAACATCGAACAGCCAGTGGGCTTCGATTATCTCCAGCCCCTTGTTCATCAGGGTAGCGGAATCGATGGTGACCTTCTTTCCCATCTGCCAGGAGGGGTGTTTCAGGGCCTGGCCGGCGGTTACTCGCTCCAGCTCTTCCGGCGAATAGCCACGGAAAGGGCCCCCTGAAGCAGTTAGATATATATGGGCCACGGGCTTTTCTTCACCCCGAAGACACTGCCAGATGGCACTGTGTTCGCTGTCCACCGGAAAGATGCGGGCACCGCTAGCCTTCGCCTCCCGCATGATGATATCGCCGGCCATGACCAGCGATTCCTTATTGGCCAGGGCGACATCCTTACCGGCCCTGACCGCCGATAACACTGCGGTCAACCCTGCCTTCCCCGAGGTGGCAACGACAACTATATCTACCTCGGTGTGACGGGCCATCTCCTCCGGAAGGAGATGCTCGAAACCGGTACGGGGAATGTCTTCTGCCTGGCAATGAACGAAACTCGGCCGGAACTCCTCGATTTGCCCGGACAGCAGGTCTATGTTCTGTCCTGCCGTCAATGCCACGACGCGGAACCGGGACGGGAGGTTACGCACGACCTGAAGCGTCTGTCTGCCGATTGAACCGGTAGAACCGAGGATGGCCAACCGCTTTACTGTATTACCCATACTACATAGTAGTATACCACGATACCTGCGAAGATAATGCTGTCCATCCGGTCCAGGATGCCTCCGTGTCCCGGCAGCAGGTTGCCGGAGTCTTTGACTCCGGCGTGGCGCTTGAGCAGCGATTCCGCAAGGTCACCAAGCTGTCCGAACACGCTGATGAGGAGGCCGAGGCTCAGCGCCTGCCAGTAGATAAAGCCCTCGACATATAGTGGGTTGGTTACGGCAAACAGTCGTGGTGCAGTAAATAGCAGGCTGAGCACCATTGCGCCGACCACTCCGGCCAGGGCGCCTTCCCAGGTCTTGTTGGGGCTGATTCGCGGTGCCAGGCGGTGGTGTCCGAAAGACCTGCCGATGAAGAAGGCAGTGGTATCGGAGGCAGCGTTGGCCAGAATAACAAGGAATACCCAGTTCATACCGTCGGTCATGCCCCTCAGTGATACCAGGTGGCTGAGGAGCCAGCCCACATAGAGGATTCCGCCGAGTGTCCACGCCCAATTGACAAAGGCCACGCCGGTGCGCGGTCGTATCAGAAGCCAGAGCAGGGGGAGCGCGATTGTCAGCGTCAATAGAAGTGGTATCAACAGGCCGGGGTCAAAGCGAGGAGCCAGAAACGATAACAGGTCCGGGTTCCGACTGACGATGAAGAGAAGAGTCAGTACCACCCCAATGTGGGCAAGCGGCGATGCTCTGGAGGCGATGGCCAGTCGATAGAACTCCATGACGCCGAGCACTGCCACCACAGCCATCAGAACCGTAAACCAGGGTTCGCCAAACCAGATAGCCGCAACAGGCAGGGGGATGATGACCAGAGTGGTGATAACCCTCTTTTTAAGCATGCCGGCTATTACCCCAGCCCGCCAAACCGCCTTTTCCTTCGGCCGTATGACAGGAGGGCTCTGTCCAGGTCGCGCTTGCGAAAGTCCGGCCAGAGGACCCTGGTGAAGTGGTACTCGCTGTAGGCTGTCTGCCACAGCAGGAAATTACTCAGCCTGGTTTCGTCACCGGTACGAATCAAAAGGTCAACATCAGGTATATCGGCGGTATAGAGATACTTGCTGAACGACTCCACGGTAATGTCTTCAGGTCTGACACCATCTGACATCAATTGTTGCGCGGCGTTAACAATCTCAGAGCGCCCCCCGTAGTTGAAGGCAACGCAGAGCGTCATGCTGGTGTTGTCCCTGGTGGTCGTAATTGCCTTGGATATCGACTCCCGCAGCTTCTGCGGCAACTGGTCAAGTCGGCCAATGTGGCGCAGCCTTATACCCTTGTTATGGATTTCATCAAGATACCGGTTAATAAATGCTGTTAGAATCTGGAACAGGCCCTTAACCTCAGGTCCGGGACGGTTCCAGTTCTCGGTGGAGAACCCATAGAGGGTGACGTAGTTTATCGGGTATTTATTGAGGTACTGCACCATGCGGTGCATGTTATCCGCCCCGGCCTGGTGGCCCTCAAGCCTGGGCAAGCCACGTTTTTCTGCCCATCGGCCGTTGCCATCCGGTACGATGGCTACATGGTTGGGCAGACGATCCAGTTGTATGGGGGTTGATTTCGCGACCGTCATCCTGTCATCCCCTGTGTATTTCTGAGAACCGGGTTAGACCTCCAGGATTTCCGCTTCTTTATCCTGACCGATGCGCTCGCTCTCGGCGATGAAGCCATCGGTGAGTTTCTGCAGTTGTCCCTGGAGACGCTTATCCTCATCCTGCGAGAGTTCTTTGTTCTTCTCCTGTGTCCTGAGTTCGTCCAGAGCTTCGCGCCTGAGGTTACGGATTGTTATCCTGCCTTCTTCGATCCGCCTTCGCACCACTTTGATGAGTTCCTTTCGACGTTCCTCAGTCAGCGGGGGAATATTCACTCGTATGACGCGGCCGTCACTGGCCGGGTTCAGTCCCAGGTCAGATGCCAGGATGGCCTTCCCGATACTGCTGACGCTTGCCCTGTCCCAGGGCTGGATCAGTAACAGGTTTGCCCCTTGTGTAGAGATGCTGGCGACCTGGTTGAGGGGTATGATGGCACCGGCATACTCCACCTTGACGTTTTCTATCAATGCCGGTGAGGCGCGCCCGGTGCGGATACCGGCCAACTCCTTCTGCATGGCCTCCAGCGATTTCCGCATCTTCTGTTCGATGTTTAACAGAATATCCTCATTCATCGCTCTCCCTGCTGGACACCACTGTGCCGATTGGCTCGCCCATCACGGCACGTTCTATACTGCGGTCTGCCAGAAAATTAAAGACGATTATCGGCAGTTTGTTTTCCAGGCAGAGGGATAGTGCGGTAGCGTCCATTACTTCCAGACGCATATTGATAGCATCGAGGTAGGTAATGGAATCGAACTTCCTGGCTTTGGGGTCTTTGCGGGGGTCAGCACTGTAGATGCCATCAACATTGTTCTTGGTCATCAACAGTGCCCCTGCCCCAATCTCTATCGCCCGCAGGGCGGCGGCGGTATCCGTGGTCATGTATGGGTTTCCCGTTCCCGCTGCAAAGATAACCACCCTGCCTTTTTCCAGGTGACGGATGGCCCTTCGCCTGATGTAGGGCTCGGCTACCTGCTGGATACTCAGTGCAGACTGGGTCCTGGTGTTCACACCTTCCCTTTCCAGGGCATCCTGAAGGGAGAGGGCGTTGATTATTGTGGCCAGCATTCCGGCATAATCTGCGGTGGCCCGGTCCATCCCGTGTTTCTCCGCCTGAGCGCCCCGCCAGATATTGCCACCGCCCACGACGACGGCTACTTCCACCCCCATCTCGCTGACCCGCTTGATCTGCCTGGCTACCATGATTGAGACCGTGGGGTCGATACCAAATTCGGCTCCGCCGCTGAAAGCCTCACCACTGAGTTTGAGGACGATGCGCCGATACTTAGGAGTAACGATTTGCTTGGGAGCAGCCATTTGCCTTATTCACACCTGATTAAGCCTGATAAGGCTTAATTGGGCCCTATTTCGTTATGGTCAGGAGTCCGTGCCGGCAGCAACGTCTGCACTCAGTTCGGCCACGCGGCACTCTCTCTGTCCCAGTTCAAATCTGGCAAATCTACTTACTCTGACGTTCTCACCAACCTTGGCCGCGGTCTCGGTGATAAGGTCCTGGATGGTCTTCTCAGGGTCCTTGATGAAGGCCTGGAGCAGCAGACAGGCTATCTCCGGCTCCGTATCGGCATCTTCAGGCATCTGTTCCTCAGTGATGCACAGGGGTTCCTGGGCGGCAATCTGCATTGCCAGGTTGTGCGCTAATTCCTGGAACTCCGGGGTGCGGGCGACGAAGTCAGTCTCGCAGTTCAGTTCAACCATCGCTCCGATGCGTCCGCCGGTATGTATGTAGGTCTCAACCAGCCCCTGCGAGGTCTCACGCTCGCTCTTATTGTCTACCCGGACCAGACTCTGCTCTTTCAGAATCCCGCTGGCCTTTTCCATGTCTCCTTCTGTTTTGAGGAGCGCATTCCGGCAGTCCATTATGCCGGCACCTGTCTGGTCTCTGAGTTCCTTGATTTTCTCCGTGGAAATGCTCATGTTGTTATTCGTCATCGGGGGTAAACACCAGCGGTTCGCCGTCCGGAATTTGCTCTGGTTCTTCCGGGTCCACCCCTTCTCCTTCCTCGATGGCTTCCATCGCTACCGCGGCCTTGCCTTCCAGTATGGAGTTGGCAATCTTGCTGCATACCAGCCTGATGGCTCTGATAGCGTCATCGTTGGCGGGAATGGGGTAGTCAATATCGACAGGGTTGGAATTGCTGTCTATCACGGCTACTATCGGTACTCCGGCCCGTTTGGCTTCGGCGATGGCGATGCCTTCCTTCGTGGTGTCAATGATGAACAGCGCGGCGGGCAGGCGGGTCATCTCCTTGAAGCCCCCCATCTGCCGATTGAGACGGGCTATTTTTTCTCCAATCTTGAGAATCTCTTTCTTGGGGAGTCCAACGAAGCCTCCCCGGGCCTGCTGGTCTTCCAGGCGCACCAGATAGTCAATGCGTGACTGGATGGTGGCGAAGTTGGTCAGGGTACCCCCTATCCAGCGCAGGTTGACGAAGAACATCCCGCATCGCTGGGCTTCTTCTTCGATGGCATCGTGGGCCTGTTTCTTGGTGCCCACAAACATGATGTCACCGCCCTCAATGGCTACCTGCTTGATAAACTCACAGGCCTTATCAAGCATACTGGCGGTCCGTTCCAGGTCAATGATGTGAATGCCATCACGCTTGGTGAAGATGTACTGCTTCATGCGAGGATTCCAGCGACTGGTCTGATGCCCGAAATGGGCCCCAGCCTCAAGTAATTCTTTTATTGTGACGGTCTCCGCCAAACTCTACCCCCTTGCCGAATTCCTACACAGTATACCATACGAATCACGGTGCGGGCAATACTGGTGGGGTGATTGTCTATTGACCCCTCACCCTTTGTCCCTCTCCCCTTAAAGGGGAGAGGGAAGAGATTGTAGAGAGGGGCTTCGCCCCTCTCTCACTTTTACTCCCCCTTCCCTCCATAAGGGAAGGGGGACAGGGGGATAGGTTGGTACATTCCAGACATTGGTGAAGATTATTGGAACAAGTGTCACCTACCTTTCCGAACGAGAGTAGAGTGATTCCTGTTCTCTAG
>DAOUVG010000055.1 GCA_030667735.1 Dehalococcoidales bacterium | reverse complement strand
GGCAGCGACATTGATATTGTACGGTATCTTGATTCTCAGTAAAAAGTTGGCAATACTGGTGGGGAAGAGCCCGTAGCCTACCCTGAGACCGGCCAGCCCTGCCCACTTGCTGAACGTCCGCAGCACCATCAGGTTCTCATACCGGCCGACCAGTGGGGCGACCGTCTGCCCGCTGAACTCAAAGTAGGCCTCATCGACCAGTACCGGTATGCCGGCACTTACCAGTTCAAGGATATCCTGGGGGGATGTCTCCGTGCCACTGGGGTTGTTCGGGTTGGCCAGAAAGATAATCTTGGTCTTGTCGTTAATGGCAGCTTTCACCGCGGCCACGTCCACGGCGTAGTCTTTGTCGCGTGGCACCTCGACGACCTTTCCCCCGCAGAGTTCGGTACTGAAACTGTAGATACCGAAGGTCGGCACGCAGTTGATAACCTCGTCGCCGGGGCTGATGAGCAGGCGCAGGACGAGGTCTATCAGCCGGTTGCTGCCACTGCCGGCGACAATGTGGCGGGCATCGACACCGGCGTATCCCGCCAGCAGTCCCCGGATTCTCTCCTGCCCATCGTCGGGGTATATGCTGAAGTCCCGATAGCTGCCCAGTGCCTTGCTGACCCTTGGCGAACAGCCGTAGGGGTTTTCGTTGGCGTCCAGCTTGATGATGCTGTCAACGGGCACCTCAACCTTGCCCTCCAGCGTCTCCGGGGAGGTTGCCGCGGAATATCCGCCGAAACGGAGAAGCTCCGGTCGTATCAGCCTTTCTATTCCGGGTTTGTCATCCATTTTATTTCTTTCTCGATTTCAGACCTGGGGGGCAGACCCGCATGCACTCCGAGCAGCCACCGGCAGCAGTACGATAGCCATTGCAGGCGAATTTGTCAATACGGTATGGTTCGCCCGGCGATGGTTCTTTTATTGCTCCTGCCGGGCAGATATCGATGCACTTCCGGCACGGCTCGCAGTTGAAGGTAACCCTGCTTTCACCGGTGGGTTCCAGTTCTGCTTCGGTGAGACAGACTCCCAGCCTCACCCTTGGCCCGTACTCCGGTGTTATCAGCAGGCTGTGCCAGCCGAGTCTGCCCAACCCGGCGGATTGAGCGGCGTGTTTGTAAGAGAATATTGCCATCATGAACCGGTCATCGGTCGGGCAATCTGTCGCCGGCAGAGGCAGAGTTGAGTACCCGGCATCTCGCATTACGCGGGCGAAGTCGTAAGATGCCCTGGTCAACCGGCCGTACAGGTACTGTCCGTCGGTATTGAGCAGGTCGGTCGTAGAGGCCGCCCCCTGTATTCTCGTCGGTGAAGACAGGTCCAGCACCTCGCGCATGAGCTCCATGCTGAAGACGACAACTGACTTCGCAGCCGGCAGCAGGGCGCGGGCGGTCTCTTCCAGCTTTGTCCCCTTCCAGTCAGTCAGACTGGCGACGCCCACCAGGTCCACTTCCAGGTCGGGTTCAATTCGCTGCAGGATACCATCCGCCACGGACATCTTGCTTTGCCCGGTCATTTTGTCTCTTTTCCTTTCAACCGTCTCTCCACGGCCCGCACGTGGGCGTCGAATCCCTCGAAGTCGGCGATAGCCATTGCTGCCGGTCCAAGCTCCTCCAGAGTGTTCCGGTCAACGGAAATCACGTTGGTGAGCCTGACGAAATCGAGGACGCTCAGCGACGAACTGAAGCGCGCCGTGCCCCGGGTGGGCAGGACGTGGCTCGGTCCCTCCACGTAGTCGCCCGGCACCACGGTCGCCCGGTCCCCGAGGACAATGCACCCTGCGTTGAACAGGTGTTCAACATACGATTCCGCCCTGTCAACCATCAGAAGCAGGTGCTCGGGGGCGTACAGATTGGCCAACTCTACTGCCTCGTCCATACTGGATACCAGCACTATCTTCCCGTTCTGCTCCAGAGACCCGGCGGCGATTTCCTTCCGTGACAGTTCCCGGAGCTGCCGGGAAACTTCTTCTGTTACCCTTTCGGCGAGTTCCGCCGAGGTTGTCACCAGTATAGCTTCCGCCAGTTCGTCATGCTCTGCCTGGGCCAGAAGGTCGGCGGCGCAGTACTCCGGGTTGGCGGTGTCATCGGCGATGATGAGCACCTCGGATGGACCCTGGAGGGCATCGATGCCAACCGTCCCGAAGAGCAGCTTCTTGGCGAGCATGACGTAGATATTGCCCGGACCGCAGACCTTGTCCACCCGGGGGACTGACTCGGTGCCGAGGGCCAGGGCGGCGATTGCCTGCGCCCCACCGATGGAGAAGATACGGTCAACCCCGGCAATATCCGCGGCCACCAGTGTCGCTGCGGGCAGGGTGCCATCGGAGCCGCGCGGCGTGGTCAGAATTACTTCCGGGACTCCGGCAACCTTCGCCGGTACCGCCGTCATCAGCAGGGATGACGGGTAGGGGGCAGTCCCGTGAGGAGCATAGACACCAACCCGGTTCAGAGGACGCACCAGCCAGTTGAGGCCGGGGCCTCCGCTTCCGGATCGGACAACGTCCATCTGCGCAACATGGAAGGCCCGTATCCTTTCGGCGGCCAGCTTGAGTGCGGACAGAAGCTCGGGAGATAGTTGCTTGCCGGCGGCAGCGACTTCGTCTCTGCTGACTTCGAGGGAGTCCAGCGCCACCCTGTCGAACTTCTGTGTGTACTCCCGGACAGCGGTGTCTCCCCGGCTGGACACGTCATTGATTATCTGCCGGACGACCTGCTCGCGGTCGTCCGTATCCAGACTGAAGGAAACCCCTCGCGATAGTGCCTCTCTACCGGCCTTAATGCCCCTGATAGTCTGCATCTCAGCTACCCTCCACGGCAACCCGCAGGGACTCAACGAGGGACATTATCCTCTCCTGCTTGAGCGGACCGGAAGTACTGTCTCTGCCCCCGATGACACAGGCAGTCGATTCAAACAGGGTATCGATAATCTTGAGGTTATGCCTGGCTATCGTCCGACCGGTTTCGGTGTTCTCGATAAGCATATCGGCGTCCTCGGGCAGGAATGCTTCGGTGGCTCCCCAGGTAGGTATTATCCTGTACATGCCGAGTCGGTTCTCCCTGGCATATCTGTCAGCTATATTCACGTATTCCGAGGCAACACGGAAAGGCTCGGTGCGGCTGGCGACGAACTGCCTCAGGCCGTAGACATCGTCGGCGGGAACATCCTGGCCGACCACAGCCACCATTCTGACCCTGCCTGACCTGAGGTCAAGGAGCTCGGCCACCGGACTGCCCGGGAACATGGTTAGATGGTCGGTCAGCCAGTCGCGACCGGTGATGGCCATATCGAAGTTACCGTTAGCTACCTGCAGCGGCATGTCCTGTGGCCGGATTACCTTAATCACTACATCATTCAGGCTGGTCCCGGGACGGCGGTTGCCATTGGTCGAAGGGTAGTCATGCACCCGGATACACGCCCTCGTCAGGAGTTCTGCTGTCGGGGTCTGCTGGTGTCCATCAGGCAGGGCAAGGCGCACAGTATTTTCTCCGGCTGTCCAGGGTGCGGATGGGACGGCAGATTCTCCGGCAGGAACCTTACGTGCGAGGCGTTCCTGTGCAGCAGGCATCCCGCCGTTCAGGGAGTCCAGAATATTACTCAGGTCCTTCTGCTCCCAACTGCTCTTGTTGGCAATCAGGAAAGCGCTGTGGTGCAGCAGGGTGCTCACCGGTGCCAGACCGCAGTCAGGAAGCTCCTCCTCTGTCGTGCGCGATACCAGGGCCAGCATAGCGCTTTCCGGAGGGTAGGCCTCGGCGGCCCCCCACAGGGGAAAGATGCTGAACCGGCGTAACCGTAGATTCAGGGCGAGGTACTCCGCCAGGTTGGGGTACTCGCTGGCAATGCGTATCATCCCGTCTTCCGACCTGAGTTCTGCCAGGGTGGGCACCGGTTGAGACCGGCTGGTTGCCAGGCAGAGGACACCGCCGCCGTATCCCAGGTCCCTTATCTTGACGAGGGCGGAACTTGGATACTTGACGGAAAGCTCCTCTACCCAATCGAGCCCGCAGATGCCCATGTCGTAGTTGCCCACCGCCACCTGGATGGGGATGTCACGTTCGTTGAAGACCTTGGCCTGGAGTTCGGGGAAACGCTTTGACCCGAGGCGGTAGCTGCGCATGCTCCGGTTGTATCCCCCCAGCCCCCAGTCGGCCTGCTTGAGCAGGACTGCTGTATCTTCGAGGAGACGGCCCTTGGGCAGAGCTATCCTTGCGCTGTTTATCTACCTCACCCACTGTATCCCCCTCTCCTTTCAAGGAGAGGGGGAAGTATGAGTCTTGAAGGGGCGAAGCCCCTTCAAACTACCCCTAAAACGCTCCTTCACTTCCTGAGCTTTAATTCCAGCAGGATGCTGAAAAACCCTTTCGACCAATCCCCGTGCGAGCGCCCCTCAGAAGGGGCGGAATCCCTCTGGACTTCCCTTTTTCAGCAACTTTCTAGACACGTTTTTCCCCCAGCAGCACCACAACCTCATCGATGTTGTTTGTTTCAGACCTTTTCTGGCTGGTGAGGTCAGTAATTGCGAACTGTGGCGGCTGGCTCTGAACGTCAACCACCCATCTCAGGTCGGTCGATGCCTGCCCGCCGAAGTCGGCGGGTACTTGCCCGCCGAGGTCGAGTTCCGCGGCGTAGCCGGCGTCCCGAAGGCACCTGGCGACCCGGAAGCTCTCCCTCACCGTTTCGGGCCGGTCTTCTACGTACCTGATGAGCACTCTTTCCGGAAGTTGCCCGTCCAGGGCTTCAGGCGTTATCAAGTCCATGAGATTGTCGACATACAGGGCAAAACCGGATGCCGGGACCTGCCGGCCCCCTATCAGCGGGATGAGGTCATCATACCTGCCGCCGCCGGCGACTACTTCTTCACCGGCAAAGACCTGGAAAATCACTCCGGTGTAGTACTCGAAGCCCCTTCCCGAAGCAATGTCAATCCGGTAGTCGTAGCCCAGGGTTTCCAGGAGCTCGACTATTTCTATGAAGTTGTTCAGGGCAGGCTCGAACTCGGGCAGGTCCCGATTGAACAGGGACTTCAGGTTGCGGAGGAACCCCGGCGATTGCCCCTTGAGGTCGAGCAGGGGAGTCAGCGTTTCATCCAGCTCCGGTGTCCTTGCCGTCAGCCGGGTAAGTGCAGTCTGGTCCCCATCCAGAATCCGGTCAAATACCGACGCCTGTTCCTGCGGGCTCAGCCCGAACCTGGTGAGAAGTGCCCGTATCAGACCGGAGTGGGAAAGCCTTAGCTCCATCTCTTTGAGGCCGAGTTTCTTGAGCACGTCCATGGCCAGGGTTATCAGTTCCACGTCCGCCACGGTAGAGCCGGCACCTATCAGTTCCACCCCGCACTGCCATATCTCGCGGTTCTCCTTGCCGGTCTCCTCGAAGATGAAGATGTTGGCCACATAGAAGAGCCTGGCCAACTCCGACTCTCCCGGTGAGTCAATATAGGACCTGGCCACCGGAATGGTGGCATCCGGTCTGAGTACCACCCTCTCTCCGCTCCAACCGTCCCAGTCGAGGAAGGAGTACACCTTGCTCAGTTTCCCCGGAGTCAACGTCCCCGTGGAAGTAAACAGGTGCAGGTACTCAAGGGTGGGCGTCCTTATTTCCTGATAGCCCCCCTTGAGGCAGCAGTCCCGAAAGCCCCCCTCTATGAGACGGAACCTGTTCATCTCTCCCGGTGACAGGTCTCTGGTCCCCTTGCATCTCTGGACTCTCATGCGATATCCTTCACGAATCTCAGGTGATTATTCAATTCTACACCACTTTAACCGGGCACTCAACGTCCGGTGTTGAATCGGGATTAGTCTCATGCTATCATCAAGGGTATGATACACCGACGGACTGTCCGGGCCACACTTCGAGCAGTACGCATACTGTTGCTACTGGGCCTTATCAGCCTGGCATCCAGTGCTATGGTGACCCGGGCGGCGGCACCGACGATTTTCATCCTTGAAGTCAAGGGGATTATCAATCCCGTCTCGGCGGACTACGTCAACCGTGGCATACAAGAGGCGGAAGAGGCTGGAGCCACCGCCTGTATCATCCAGATGGACACACCGGGCGGACTGGACACCGCGATGCGCGATATCGTCCAGGATATCGTCAATGCGCGTATTCCGGTGGTGGTCTATGTTTCTCCTTCCGGGGCACGGGCGGCTTCGGCGGGAGCCTTCATTACCGTGGCGGCCCATGTTGCCGTCATGGCACCGAACACGGCAATCGGGGCGGCCAGTCCGGTGTCTATCGGGCCGGAGGGCGAGGAACAGATGTCCGAGACGATGCAGGATAAGGTCCTCAATGATGCCGCCGCCTACATCAGGAGCATTGCCGAAGCCCACGGACGCAACATGGACTGGGCGGAGCGGGCGGTGAGGGAAGCTGTCTCCGCCACCGAGCAGGAGGCCCTGGAGCTCAACGTCATTGACATGGTTGCTCCCGACCTTGCATCACTCATATTGCAGCTAGATGGCTGGGAGACTACTCTTCTGGGTGGCACGGTGGTGACGATAGAGACTGCGGGTGCCGTCCTGCACCATATGGAGATGAGCTGGGTGGAGGAGTTTCTCTTCGCTATCACGGACCCGAATATCGCCTATCTGCTCCTCGGCCTGGCCTCCATCGGTCTCTTTGTTGAGATATCAAACCCCGGTCTCATTTTCCCTGGTGTTGTCGGTGGTATCTGCGCGGTACTGGCCTTCTATTCACTGGGGAACCTGCCGGTGAACATTGCCGGGATTTTGCTGGTGGTGGGAGCGTTCGGTCTCTTCATTGCCGAGGTATTCACCAGCAGCTTCGGGTTGCTCAGCGGTGGAGGTGTAATTGCCCTGGTCCTAGGCTCGTTGATACTTTTCAAGGGAGGGCCGCTCTTCCAGGTGAACCCGTGGCTGATTGGCATCGTCGCTACCTGCATCGGTGCACTGGCCGCATTCGTGGTTACCCGCGTGCTGTCTGTGCATAAACGGCAGCCGTCTACCGGATGGGAAGAGCTGGTCGGCAAGACTGCCGTGGTCAAGATAGCCCTGGCCCCGGAGGGGACCATCCTGTACAAGGGTGAACGCTGGACGGCGGTCTCGGAGGAAGGCCGGGTGAAACCCGGAGAGAATGTGGTTATCAATCGGGTAGACAACCTGAAGCTATACGTCACAAAGAAGGAGTGAGGAGGTATTTCGTTGCCTGATTTTATGGTCGATTGGTTTGAAATGGAGCCGTGGGGAATTGCCGTTATCGTGGTCCTTGTTGTTGCCTTCCTGGCGCTTGTTATCTGGCGCGGAATCCTGGTCCACCGACAGCGGATATCTGCCGGTAGCGAGGACCTGGTTGGGAAGACGGCCAGCGTCAGGAATGCCCTCCAGCCCGAGGGCACGGTCTTCGTTCAGGGTGAACTATGGACAGCAGTTTCAGAGGAGGGTAATGTGGAACCCGGGGAGAAGGTGGTCATTACCGGAGTCGACAATCTGGTACTGCGTGTGATACCATCACGTGAGAAGAAATAGAGTAAACCAGAGGAGGTAAGTGAATGAGCACTCCAATCATTATCGGTATCATAGCACTGATTATCGTGGTACTGATCCCATCCACCGTCAAGATACTGAAAGAGTACGAAAGGGGCGTAATCTTTCGTCTGGGACGCCTGCTGGGGACAAAGGGCCCCGGTTTCTTCCTGATTATTCCCTTCGTTGACCAGATGATAAAAAGGGACCTCCGGGTGGTAACCATGGACGTCACCCCCCAGGAAGTCATAACGAGGGACAACATTACCGTTCGCGTGAATGCCGTAATCTACTTTCGGGTGGTTACCCCTGAGGATTCGGTTGTGAATGTTAATGACTACATCCGGGCCACGTCTCAGATAGCGCAGACGACCCTGCGGAATGTGCTGGGGCAGTCCGAGCTTGATGAATTGCTGACACAGCGGGAGAAGCTGAACGCGATGCTACAGAGGATAATCGATGAGCATACCGACCCCTGGGGCATCAAGGTCGCCACGGTTGAGATTAAGGAAGTAGAGCTTCCCGAGCAGATGAGGCGTATGATGGCCGCCCAGGCCGAGGCGGAGAGAGAGCGCAAGGACGAAGAACGCATTACCGGTATCCGCAAGACGATTGACCGAATGAACGATTCATTCTGGATTCTGAATGGTACAGGTACCGTTGACCAATTAACGGCCGTAATCGCTGAATTAGCGGCCAT
>DAOUVG010000120.1 GCA_030667735.1 Dehalococcoidales bacterium | reverse complement strand
CTACCAGGAAACTCCGGGTGGCACTCTACCTGTGGCCCTATCTCAGATAATGGAAATTTCGAAACCGGTTCCTCAGTGAAAAGGATAGCATGAGAATTACCCATTGACACCAGAAACAGGTCCAGTCTCCTGCCTAATACAGTTATCGAGTGACTCATCCGTGTCTTTATGTCAAGAACAGCGTTGTCTCCCCTATCCAGTTCTACCGGGGCATTTCCATGCCCGATTCCCGGCTTACCCATTTCGACCTGAATCTCAGCCACCTCTCCGTTCGTCTGTCGAATCCGCGCTATTCGAACCCCGGCCATAGTCTCTGCCGATATCTCGGCAGTCCGGCTCTTTCCCACCTGGTTATCCATGAAGTGCTTGACCATGCATCTCAGACCATTTCCGCAAGCACTGGACTCGGACCCATCCGCATTGAAGATTCTCATACGGAAGTCCGCCCTATCTGATGGCAGCAGGAGGAGCAGGCCATCGGCACCAACACCGAAATGTCGGTCGCACATAGCCACCGCCAGTTCCGACCAATCGCGCTTACTATCGCCGGCTTCCACCAGAACGAAATCATTACCGGCACCATGCATTTTAGTGAATTTCATCGTCGCCTCAAGTATGGTATTTCAGACCTCACAGTAATAAGACCTTAAGAATAGGATAAAGGCCGCCTGTGAGGGCAGTACTCGTTCAGGACCACAGGTCTCTGGCAATATCGTCAAGCCCCAGCTCAATGAGCTTGGCCTTCTGCGGTTTGCCGCTTCCCCAGTCCCATTGCCAGTAATCGTAATACTCCCTGAGCAGGATTTCCATGTCAGGCGACTTCCCGGCGGTGCTGCCCTCATTGAGAGCCTGGATACTTATGCGCGGCATATGGTCGTGCTCCCTGGTCACACCCAGTTTGTTGCTGATCGCCCTCTTTATGTCTATCGACCGCTCACCGACCGTATTCAGGTCGTCCGGAGTATAATCCCATCCGGTGACGCTGTTGAGCATATCAGCTATCTGTGTTGCCGAAACCCCGCAGAACTTGCACAACAGCAGAGAGTCGAACAGGTCTTTATAGTTCTGGAACCTGGCTGCCATTTCCGCTTTTCCTTCGGACTGAAACCTGTCCCCGGGCTGGATATTCAACTCGGGCACCGCCGCACCGATGTCAACGGTGAAGTAGTCTCCGCGAAGATGACAGGCCCCCCTGGCGCCGGTAGCATAGTTGATTGCCATGCCGGTCATCGCCCTGGGGTCATGCATCGGTATTTCCAGTCCTTTCACGTGGGCAACCTCTTCAGGGTCGCCACCAAGCTCACGGCATACCCGTAGAGAACCTTCGGCCAGCAGTTCCCCGATGCCCTCCCGGTTACATATCTTCTCAACCAGTTTCACGATTGTATCGCCATCACCCCACTCAATCTTCATCCCGGCCTTTTCTTCGGTCAGGACGCCCTGCTCATACAGGTGCATCGCGTAGGCGATTGTGACCCCGGCGGATATTGTGTCTACGCCGTGCAGGTTACACAGGTGGTTGGCGTAGACAATCGAATCAAGGTCATAATTACGGCACAGCGGCCCGAAGGCGGTTGCCGTCTCGTACTCCGGACCATCAACAGACTCAATCTCCGCATTAAAATTCCTTAGCCGTCGCCCGCAACCTATTGGGCAACCGTAGCAGGCAACACTCTCAATGGCGTATGCCTGCCGGAATGCCGGACCACTCACCTTATTGGAAGGAAAGACACTCTTGCTGAAGTAGTCCGCCGGGACATCCCCAATGACCTGGCCAGTCTCCATGTAGCCCAGCGTGCCATACTCCATCATAGATGCCCGCCTTGCCTTGATAAGCGTGCGCGCCTGCCCGGCAAGGTCACCAAGTCTGGTTTCGTCAGCTACTTCCGCCCTCTTGTTGCCTGTAACCGCCACCGCCTTCAGGTTTTTAGAACCCATTATTGCACCCATACCACATCGACCCGCGGCACGGCCTTCATCATTCATTACCGCGGCATACTTCACCAGCTTCTCGCCAGCTGCTCCAATACAGGTAATACTCAGTCCCTTCTCACCAATCTCCGACTTGAGCACATCCTGTGTTTGGTAGCTGTCTTTTCCCCAGAGGTGCGAGGCATCCCTGACCTCCGCTCTGCCGTCATTGATATAGAGGTACACGTGTTTGTCCGATTTACCTGTGATAAATATACCGTCATACCCGGAGGCCTTCAACCGGACCGGGAAGATGCCACCGGTAGTGGCCTCGCCCCAGAAACCGGTCTGCGGTGAGACTCCGCAGATTGAGCTCCGGCTCACCATTGGAATCGATGTTCCGACGAATGGACCAACAGCAAATACCAGCGGGTTCTCCGGACCGAGTGGGTCTATATCGCTCCTGATATGGTCGTAGATAAGACTTGCGCTGAGACCTGCACCACCGATGAAATCCTTCGTCTGCTCCTCACTTATCGGCAGGTCTCCTATCTCTCCGGTACTCAGGTTTACACTGAGGAATCTCCCGTGATAACCAAACATACTACCGGTCCTCCTAGAAATCAATGTCCTTGCCTTCGAAGGTATATTCGTACATCCGCCGGCATTCTTCCCGGGTTATCCACCGCGGGCTGCCAAAAACCGACGGGTCTTCATAGGCATCCGTGGTCATCCGGTCCAGGTTACTCTGGAATTGCTCGCGTGTAATACCCAACCCCTCCAGGTTGTCGGGCAGATCAAGCTCCGCCAATAACTGCCTGACCCTGCTGATAAGATTTGCCAGGCTCTCCTCATCAGTCTTGCCTTTTATCTCCAGCGCTTTACATACCTCGAGGTATTTGTTCGTCACCGGAGCACAGAATTGCAGCGTTGGAATGATGAATATGCCAACAGCAACACCATGGTGTATCTTGAATACCTGGCCCAGTGCATGCCCCAGGTTGTGCGTCAGGTGACAGGCACCATTCCCAAAAGCCATGCCGGAAGTTGTGGCGGCAATATGCATCTTCAGACGGGCCTCTCTATCCCTGGGATTTTTGTAGGCCCGGGGAAGGTACTTGAAGACCAGCTCGATTGCCCTTATGGCGAGTGCGTCGGTTATGTCGTTGGAGACGCCGGCGATGATATTATCCATGGCATGGGCCAGCGCATCCAGTCCGGTACCGGCGGTCAGTTTCGGCGGCATGCCCATTGTGAATGTCGGGTCTATCGCGGCGAAGTCCGGTACTATCTCACGGGAAGATACTGGGAATTTCCGGTGCTCTACTTCGTCAGTCAGCACGGCAGCAGCAGTGCATTCGGCACCGGTGCCACTGGTCGTTGGCACGGCAAGAAGACGCGCCTTTTTCCTGAGCCCGAGTGGGACCATCGGAGATAGCGTCCTCAGGTCGGTGATGTCGGGACGCTCGTAGCGTATCCAGGCCACCTTGGCCATATCCATCACCGAACCTCCACCGACGGCCACAATCAAGTCCGGCTCAAACGCAGTCATGGCACTGGCACACTCTTCCACATTGGTCAGTGGCACCTCAGGTTCGGTCCTGTTCCACGTTTCCGTAGTGAACCCGCCATTCTGCATGGCCGTGGCTACCCTTTCTGACAGGTGACTGACATATCTATCGCCAATAATGAAAGCCCGCTTCGTTGTACAGTAGGGTAATATGTACCTGATGATGCCGCCTCCCCTCTCCGGTATTGCGTTGACCCCTATGAAGAGCTTGGGGATGAGGAACGTACCGGATAGACTCCTGGCGGTGCTGGTACTGCCCATCGGGGCAAGATTTCTCAATCCGGGTGCATTAAACCAGTAAGTCATCCGCTAACCCCCTTAATTTGCCGGAGGGATATCTGGCATACATACGGAGAAGAGCCTTAGAGCCAGTGCCCCTGCATCATGCCATTATAGCAAATGCGGTATTCGCAATACCAGCATGCCTGCCGGTTGTCGGAACGACTCGGACTCTGTATATTAGGTATGGACAGTCGCTCAACTTCGGAGGCAAGTCGGCGACTGCAAGCCCCTGCTTCGAACGTACTTCTGCCGTGAAAGGACCGGTGAAGCCGTGGTGACCGGTAAAGTATGAGGACCAGACGTCCTGCCATTTTCTACGGGTGGTGGATTGTCGCTGCCTCATTCATTATCGCGCTGTACGTTGGTGGAGGAGTATTCTACGGGTTCACGGCCATCTTCGAACCGGTAGCCAACGAGATGGGTTGGAGTTACACACATATATCGCTGGCCGCCTCACTGCGTGGCCTGGAGATGGGCTTTCTGGCCCCACTGGTTGGCATCCTGACCGACCGCTGGGGTCCGAGGAGACTGATATTTAGCGGGGCAATTCTGGGCTCTCTGGGGCTTCTCATGCTCAGCCAGACTACTTCCCTCGGTATGTTCTACGGTGCCTTTGTTCTTATCGCCATTGGCATGAGCACCTGCACCATGACTGTCCTTATGACGGCGGTGGCTAACTGGTTCCGGCGTAGAGTGAGTATCGCCAGTGGTATTGCCATCTGCGGCTTCGGCTTCGGTGGCCTGATGGTACCGGCACTGGTCAAGCTGATTGAAACCTACGACTGGCGCCCGACAATTATGCTCCTTGCCGCGGGGATGCTCTTTATACCGGTACTGCTCGCAGGAGTCTTCCGCCACAAACCGGAGCAATACGGCTATCTGCCGGACGGAGAGACAGCAGACCGGAACCTGTCTGCTCATGGTGTTCCTGCTATTATCCCATCGGAGCCTGACGTTGCAGACATCGGTGTCAGGCAAATACTCAGAAGCGTCACCTTCTGGATTGTGTCCCTCGCCTTCACATGCCATGTCTTTCTGGTGACGGCCATTATCACTCACGTTATGCCCTACCTGAGCAGTATCGGCGTATCACGGTCAACTTCAAGTATCGTGGCAACCGCCATCCCGCTGGCCAGCATTCTCGGCCGACTCAGTTTCGGCTGGTTTGGTGACCGGTTCAACCGGAAAACGACCACGGCGGTCGGTTTCGCCATGATGGGCCTGGGAATGTTCTGTTTTGGATACACCGCCACCGCCGGCACGTGGTTACTGATACCCTTTCTGGTTCTCTTCGGGATTGGATACGGCGGGCTCAATGTAATGAGACCTTCGCTGATTCAGGAGTACTTCGGTCGTCGCAGCTTCGGCACCGTCTTTGGCCTGGTTATTGGCATTAACATGGCAGGGAGCATCGGAGGCCCGGCCCTGGCAGGCTGGGTTTTTGACACTTGGGGTAGCTACCAGGGTATATGGCTTGCCATGTCCGCGATACCCGTTGCTGCACTCTTTGCGACGCTGGTGATGTCTCCGGTACGTAGCAGGCAGGCACAAGACGTCAGCCACTAAGACTTCCCTGGTATGATTGTCAGGGTCTGAAGAGCCAGTGCTTTTCGTTTCTTCACCTGAAAAAGCAAAAGAGGCCGGTAGTGCCGACCTCTTCTAGTGTAGTGTCTCGTATATATCTTTACGTATGATGGATGTTGATGTCGTTCCAGCGCAGGCTGGAATCCAGGGGGCAAACACGTATCCCGGATCGAGTCTAGCAGGGTGATGAAAAAAGGGAGTCCAAGAGGGGGCGTCCCTCAGAAGGGACGGAACCCCTTTGGAACGGGG
>DAOUVG010000059.1 GCA_030667735.1 Dehalococcoidales bacterium | reverse complement strand
TTAAAGGCTGGTGTTTGCCTGGGCTATGGTTGGGAAGGAGACTGTGACCACAGTCTTGCATGGGCAGAAGAACGGGACAAGGGGGACATCCCCTTGCACCCCCGTTCCAAAGGGGTTCCGTCCCTTCTGAGGGACGCCCCCTCTTGGACTCCCCTTTTTCATCACCCTGTTAGACTCGATCCGGGGTACGTGTTTGCCCTCTGGATTCCAGCCTGCACTGGAACGATATCAACATCCATCATACGTAAAGATATATACGAGACACTACACTAGCGGACGCTAACTGCCGACGGCTGAGCGTTCCCGGAACTCCCGTACAATGTCAGGGTGCCGCACAAGGGCACCCCCGATGCCGTACTGGTTACGGAGCCGCAGCGGCACACAGCAGCAGGCGCAGCAGTTGCATATCGCATAGTAGTCCTCGCGGCACTTGATGATGGTGTGGATGAGGCCTTGCTCGCGGCACTGGCGGAGGACATCCTTCGCTTCTTCCCTGCTTATCTCCCGGTAGTCATGCGGCCTCTGTGCAACAAAGATGTTGCGGTTCAGCCCCAGCATTATCTCCGTGTCTCGCGGCCGGTCGCAGTTGTGGAAAACCTCGCGACAGGTGCACGGTCCCAGTGCTAGCCCTTCGGAAAGGTCAACTATCTCCTCGGCCTCCCCGGGAGTGATAAAATAGCCGCCCTCCATGGTACTTCCCCAGACATTGGCCACCCACCGGACCAGTGGCCCGATGAC
This sequence comes from Dehalococcoidales bacterium, assembly GCA_030667735.1. Taxonomy (GTDB): domain Bacteria; phylum Chloroflexota; class Dehalococcoidia; order Dehalococcoidales; family Fen-1064; genus DUES01. The sequence goes on along the minus strand of DAOUVG010000059.1, from coordinate 6,978 downwards.
GGGGATACGTGTCCATTTTGCCCAGAACATGTAGAACTTGAGGGCAAACTCACGGTGGCGACTATATAGCTTTAATGTGTGGTGCATTCTAACTCCAGCATAGCATAGCACAGCGGCGGAAATGATTACTAAAAAGAGGAGAATGTCTTGTGGCTTCGAGGAGATGCTATCAGGCAGGACTGACGATGTAGTTCCTCAACGTGCCGACAGGCTCAATTCTTATCTCCACGGTATCGCCGACGGACATCGGGCCGACGCCACTGGGAGTACCGGTGGCGATGACGTCACCGGGCAGCAGCGTCATCACGTGCGAGGCAAAGCTGATTACATCCCGGACGGAGTGAATGAGGTCGTTGGTGTTGCCCTGCTGTTTCAGTTCCCCGTTGAGGTATGTCTCGACCGGAGCATTGTCGGGGTCAAGCTCCGTCTCGATGCAGGGGCCGAATGGCGCAAAGGTATCAAAACCCTTGGCGCGCGTCCACTGCCCGTCCAGACCCTGGAGGTCACGAGCGGAAACGTCGTTTAAGCAGGTATAGCCGAGCACGTAGTCCAGCGCTTCGTCCGGCGACACCCGTCGCGCCCTCCTGCCAATCACCACACCGAACTCGCCCTCGTAGTCGACATGGGACGACATGGCCGGATAGATAATATTATCCTCCGGTCCGATTACGGAAGTCGATGGTTTGAGGAAAATCAGCGGGACGTCGGGTATCGGCATGCCTGCCTCCTCGGCATGTTTGCGATAGTTAAGGCCTATGGCCACTATTTTGGAAGGCAGGCAAGGCGCGAGCAGCCTGACCTCGCTCAATTGGTGGTACTCATCAACACGCGTGAACCGGCGAAGCGGACTGCCGTTAATGACCTGTATGGTCTGACCACTCAGTACACCGTACCTGGTCTTCCTGCCGGTGGCGAACCGTACGAATTTCATTACAGGTTTCAGTTTAACCGACATAGCAGGCGAATTACAAGGCCATCACATAGCACACGCTTAAATTGCCTGGTTATGGTCGTTATGTTATCATAGAATCTGAAATGGAAGCTGAAATTGAGTTCATCGAGAGCGGCACGGTCACCTCGCCGCAGGGGTTTCACGCCGGTGCCACCGCCGCCGGAATAAAGGGGAGCGCCGGTGACAGGCTGGACCTGGGAGTCCTTTTCTCGCAGGAGCCATGTGTCACCACCGGTCTGCTCACTTCCAACAGTATCAAGTCTGCGCCCGTACTGTTATGTCAACAACGACTCCGGGAAGGTCATCGAGCGATGGCAGTGGTTGCCAATAGCGGTTGCGCCAATGCCAGTACCGGTGACCGGGGCCTGGCCGACGCCGCGGAAGTTGCATCCCTGACGGCAAACAGCATCGGCACCGAAGCGGAGAACGTTCTCGTGGCCAGTACCGGTGTTATCGGTCGACTGCTGCCCATGGAACGGATAAAGGACGGCCTGAACAGCATCAGCCTGTCCGATGATGGCGGGCACGAATTGGCCATGGCGATTATGACCACAGACACATTCCCCAAGGAGGAGGCGGTAGTCGTTCGTGACGGAGATACACGCTACACCATCGGTGGCGTGGCCAAGGGTTCCGGTATGATACATCCCAATATGGCAACCCTACTCTGCTTCCTGACCACGGATGCTGCCGTAGACCCGTCCTTCCTGGAGCTGGCGCTGCGTCGCGCGGCCAGCGTCTCTTTCAACATGGTCTCCATCGATGGCGATACCAGCCCGAGCGATACCCTTTTATTAATGGCCAACTGAATGGCGGGAAACGCACCTCTTTTAGAGGGGACCAGGTCCGCCGAAATCTTCCAGGAAGCCCTTGACCGGGTCTGCATCCGTCTGGCAAAGTCCATCGCACGCGACGGCGAAGGGGCCACCAAGCTGATTGAGGTCACCGTTAACGCTGCAGCCAGCCAGGCAGATGCCGTAGCAGCGGCACGGACAATAGTAAGCTCGCCCCTGCTCAAGTCCGCCGTCTACGGTTGTGACCCCAACTGGGGACGGGTGGTCGCCGCACTGGGGCGGAGCGGGGCAAAGGTAGAAGAGGCTACACTCGATGTCTACATCGGAGATACTATGGTACTCAAAGCAGGTACGCCGCAACCTTTTAACGAGGCTGGCGTTGTCCAGGTTCTAAAACGGAGTGAGGTTACGATAACCGTCAATCTCAACCTGGGCCCGGCTTCAGCCACCGCCTGGGGCTGCGACCTCACCGAAGAATACGTCCTCATCAACAGCAAGTACACGACCTGACAGGCCCTCACCAGGGAAAGATGATGAAAACCAGACTGAACGAAGTAATCGTAATCAAGATAGGCGGCAGCACCTTCGGTAAACACGAACCGACCGTTCTGGATGTTGGTGATGTTGAAGATATCGTGGAACTTCAACGACGCGGCGTTCCAATGGTTATCGTGCACGGAGGGGGCAAAATGATAACCGAATGGCTCAAGAAGCAAGCCATTACCACTCATTTCGTCCGTGGTGAAAGGGTGACCGACAGGCCAACCCTGGAAGTGGTTATCTCCGTGCTGGCCGGTCTGGCTAATAAGGAAATAGTAACCCTGCTGAATAGCCGTGAAGGTAAGGCTGTTGGCATCAGCGGCGTGGATGGTGCCCTGCTTGAAGGCAAACTCAGGGAAAAAGAAATGGGTTTCGTAGGCACAATCACCAGGGTAAATATCAGTATCCTCGATACTCTGCTGAGTTCAGGCTTTATTCCCGTAATCGCCCCGCTGAGTCTTCACGTACCTGGCAGGTCAGATGGTGACCCGCAGATACTAAATGTTAACGGTGATACTGTCGCTGGTGAAATTGCCGCGGCAATCGCCGCCGAACGGCTTATCTTCCTCACCGACGTTGACGGTATTCATGATAAGCAGGATAATCTGATTGCCCACCTTTCCCCTGCTGAAGCTGAGGAATTACTATCTTCGGGCGTAGCTTCCGGGGGGATGATTCCCAAGCTTAGAGCCTGCCTGAAGGCTCTTTCCCGAAGCAGTACCGCCTCAATTATTGGCGGCAAAACACCCCACGCCCTGCTCAGAGAAATCGAAGGCGAGGAGATAGGCACAACCATAAAAGGAGTCAAGAAATGACTGACTGGCAAGAGCTTGAGAAGAAGTATTACATGAAAACCGGAAACCGCGTCCCGGTCACCCTGGTCAGGGGTGAAGGTGCCCGTATATGGGACGATGCCGGACGGGAATACCTGGACTTTGTCAGTGGATGGGCAGTCAACAGTCTGGGACACTGCCATCCCTCACTCGTTAAGGCGTTAACCGAGCAAGTAAAAACGCTCATCCAGACCTCAAACCAGTTCTATACCGTCCCCCAGATTCAACTGGCTCAACTCCTCGTCGAGAATAGCTGTTTGGACAAGGTCTACGCATGCAATAGTGGTGCCGAAGCCTGTGAAGGTGCGGTGAAACTGGCACGTCGCTACGGCAGTCTCAAACTGAACGGTGCCTACGAAATTATTACTGCACTCGATTCCTTCCACGGACGTACCCTGGCTATGACCGCTGCCACCGGGCAGGCAAAATTCCAGGCATCCTATATTCCCCTGCCGACTGGTTTCAAAAACGTGGAATATAACAGCATTAAAGCAATCAAGGAAGCCACTACCGAACAGACCTGTGCCGTAATGCTGGAACCTCTTCAGGGAGAAGGCGGCGTCAATGTTCCCGATGAAGACTATCTCGCCAGTGTGCGTGCCTGGTGCGACGAGAAGGGAATACTGCTTATCCTGGATGAAATACAGACGGGGATAGGCCGACTGGGGACACTTTTCGCATACGAGCAATACGGAATTGAACCGGATATAATGACCCTGGCTAAAGGTCTGGGTAGTGGTGTGCCTATCGGGGCATTTATGGCCAAGGATAAAGTCTGCGTTTTCGTCCCGGGAGAGCACGGCTCTACCTTCGGCGGTAACCCGCTTACCTGTGCTGCTGCCTGTGCAACCGTTAGTTTTATTATTGAGAATGATATCACAGCCAATGTCAGGAAAGTGGGACAGTATCTTACTGACAGCCTGAAAAACCTGCAAAAGAAATATCCGTTCATCACCGACGTTCGCGGTCGCGGCCTATTACTAGCCATAGAGTTTGACCGTGAGATCGGCCAGGATATGTTAAACGCTTGCCTTGAGAATGGTATGCTGGTTAACTGCGTCAAGCCTAACGCCCTGCGCTTCATGCCGCCGCTTATCATTGGTAATAGCGAAGTTGATGAAGCGCTTGGTATACTGGATAAAAGCCTGTCCGGCATTGATAACTGATGCCTGAAAATTAGCGTCAGGCAATATACTCTACCTGGAGGAGATCCAAAATGGCAGATAAGGTAATACTGGCCTATAGCGGCGGTCTGGATACATCGGTGGCAGTCACATGGATACAGGAGAACTATGGTCTGGACGTTATTACGTTGACTATCGATGTTGGCAATGAAAAAGATTTTACCGCCGTGAAGGAAAAGGCATTGAAGGTCGGCGCAATAAAAGCACTGGTAGTCGATGTAAAGCAGTCTTTCGTAGATTACTTCATATTTCCGGCACTGCAGGCAAACGCCCTCTATGAAGGTCAATACCCCCTGGCAACTGCCCTGTCCCGACCTCTCATGGCAAAGTTACTTGTAGATACCGCACATGAAGAAGGGGCAACCGCGGTGGCCCACGGTTGTACGGGGAAGGGGAACGACCAGGTAAGGTTCGACGTTGGTATCAATACCCTGGCACCGGACCTCAGAATCATTGCCCCGGCACGGGAATGGGGAATGACACGGGAAGAGACGATGGCCTATGCCCAGAAGCACAATATTCCCCTTCCAATAACTGCAAGCAGCCCCTACTCCATCGATGAATGCCTGTGGGGTAAAGCCATCGAGTGCGGTGTCCTGGAAGACCCCTGGGCAGAGCCGCCGGAAGACGCTTTCACATGGACAAAATCGGCCGACCAGACCCCGGACAAACCCACCTACATAGAGATTGGTTTCGCCAAGGGCATCCCTGTCAGCCTCGATGGCCGGCCAATGAACGGTATCAACCTTATCATGGAGTTGAACGAGTTAGCCGGCAATCATGGCATCGGGCGGATTGACCATATCGAGAACCGGGTCGTAGGAATAAAGTCGCGGGAGATATACGAAGCGCCCGCAGCCACCGTTCTGCTCCAGGCACACCGGGCACTAGAAGCGATAACCCTCTCCAAAGACCAGTTACGGTTCAAGGAGAGGGTGACCATGGAATATTCGGACATGGTCTACAACGGTCTCTGGTTCAGTGCCCTCAACCGTGACCTCTCGGCCTATATCATCAGTTCGCAGCGCTCTGTTACCGGCACCGTGAGGATGAAGCTCTTCAAGGCCAGCGCAACGGTCGCCGGACGCAAATCGCCCCGCTCGCTGTATAACCTCGGCCTGGCCACTTACGACAAGGGCGACCAGTTTGACCAGAGTGCGGCTCTGGGCTTCATTCATCTATGGGGCCTGCCGGCGAAGACCCAGGCACAAGCACAGATTCTGGCCGATGTCGAGGGGCCGTTGAGTATAATGGCTCACCGGGACCAAGAGGAAAACGAGGCTTAGCATGAGCCATATCCGCGGTCGTTTTGAGAAGGACGCCGACAAACGGGCGGAGACCTATACCGCCTCCATCCGGTATGACTGGCGGCTTTATCCCTACGACATCGCGGGGAGCATTGCGCACGCCCGAATGCTGGCCAGGCAGGGTATTATCTCAAAGCAGGACGCAGATACTATCATCGGCGGTCTCAACTCCATCAAGGAAGAGATTGAGCAGGGTGATTTTGACTTCAAACCGGAACTGGAAGACATCCACATGAACATCGAAGCCCGCCTTATCGAGAAGGTGGGGGAAGTCGGGGGCAAGCTCCACACTGCCCGCTCGCGGAACGACCAGGTAGCCCTTGATATACGCCTTTTCACCCGCGACGCCATCTCGCAGACCGTCAGTGCACTGCGCAAGCTGCAAAAGGCCATGGTCACTCTGGCCGAGACCAATAAGGAAGTAGTCGTGCCGGGATACACGCACCTGCAGCGGGCACAGCCGGTGCTTCTGGCCCATCACCTGCTGGCCTACTTCGAGATGCTGGAGCGGGATATCGAACGGTTCAAGTGCTGCCGCCAGCGGACCGATGTCCTGCCTCTGGGCAGCGGTGCTCTCGCCGGTGTTACTTACAATATAGACCGTGAGTTCCTTGCCAAGGAACTGGGCTTCGACCAGGTAAGCCGTAACAGCATCGACGCCGTCAGTGACCGGGACTTCCTGATTGAGTATCAGTCCGCGGCGAGCATCTGCATGATGCACCTCTCGCGGCTGGCGGAGGAGATTATCCTCTGGTCCTCGACGGAGTTCGACTTTATCGAAGTGGATGATGCCTACGCCACCGGGTCGAGCATCATGCCCCAGAAGAAGAACCCGGATGTTGCCGAGCTGGCCCGCGGTAAGACGGGGCGAATATACGGCAACCTGATATCTCTGCTGACGATGATGAAGGGCCTTCCCCTGGCCTACGTCCGGGACATGCAGGAAGACAAGGAAGGCTTCTTTGATACCGTGGACACGCTGTTGGCCACCCTTGAGGTGTTTGCCGGCATGGTGTCAACACTCCGCGTGAAGCCGGAGAATACCGGACGGGCCGTTCGGCAGGGGTACCTGCTGGCCACCGACCTGGCCGACTACCTGGTCAAGAAGGGTGAACCATTCCGCAATGCCCACGATATCGTGGCCCGGCTGGTGAGCTACGCCGCCAGGCAGGAGAAGGCGCTGGACGAGCTAAAGCTCAGTGAGTACCGGGAGTTCTCTCCACGGTTCGATGATGACGTCCTGGCAATCACGGTGGAATCCTCGCTGGCGGCCAGGGATAACATCGGAGGAACGGCACCAACACGGGTCGAGCAGGCGCTTGCCGATGCCAGAAAGACGCTCGAGGAGGAAGCTGCGAGATGAGCAAG
>DAOUVG010000243.1 GCA_030667735.1 Dehalococcoidales bacterium | reverse complement strand
TCAGATTGAAGAAATAGCCAAGATAAGTTCGCCATACAAGAACTGGACAGAACTTGTCAGGAAGACCGCAATACTGTGATTCTATAGAGTACACCTAAATGCAACAAAACCTACTGGTTCAGTAGATCCCGAACACTTTCTCCTTGACCGGTAGGGTAGACGGGTGTTAACCTGCCAGCATCGACTAGCACTGTAAAAGGAGTGGAGAGATGACGATTCCGGACTTTTCTCTGACCGGTAGAGTAGCTCTGGTAACCGGCGCAAAGAGGGGAATCGGCAGGTCGATTGCACTGACCTTTGCCGAGGCAGGTGCCGATGTGGTGGTGTGCGGTCGTACCCTGTCTGACCTGGAGAAGGTGGCCGGGGAGATAGGGGCGCTGGGACGGCGTTCCCTGGCGGTGAAGGCTGATGTCAGCGTGAAGAGTGAGGTTGATGCCCTTGTCGACCGTGTCGTACAGGAGTTCGGGACAATAGACGTCCTGGTAAATAACGTCATAGTCTACGCCCGAGGCCCACTGGTCGAGCTTGCCGAAGAAGACTGGGACACCACTGTCAACATTGGCGTCAAAGGGTACTTCCTCTGTGCCCAGGCGGCGGCCAGGGTGATGATAGAAAAGAAGAAAGGCAGCATTATCAACCTGGTCTCTACCGCAGGCATCCGTCCCACGGGTCGACAGGGCGCCTACAGCATCATCAAGGCCGCTGACGAGATGATGGTCAAGCTGCTGGCCGCGGAGCTGGCGGAGTACAACATCCGGGTCAATGCCCTGGCTCCCACCGTGGTGAAAACTGAGAACACTAACGTGGAGATGTTTCGGGGGTTCATGACGCAGTTGCCCCTGGGTAGGCTCACCGAGGTGGAAGAGCTAGCCGCAGCGGCACTTTTCCTGGCCTCCGACGCCGCCAGCTATATCAGCGGGCATACCCTGGTTGTCGATGGCGGGCGGATAAACACCTTCCCCAGACCGGCACAGAGATAGCGGCAGGGATTACGGCAACTACCGCTGTGGCTCGATGATGACCTTGATGGACTCCGTCGCCTCGGCGACAAGCTGGAAGCCTTCCTGTGTCTCTGCCAGACCCAGACGTTGGGTAATCATAGGGTCTACCTGGACAGTGCCGGCGGCAATCAGGCCCAGTGCCGTCTGGTGGTCGGCCGGGCTGCCAGCATAGGTCGTGGCAATCGTTCTGTCATTGCGGAAGAAGAAGTCGTTGATAGACACCGGGATGGTAACGCCCGGGTCGGTGGGTGCGAACAGCAGTATCGTCCCGCCGCGTTCCACGGAATCCAGGCCCTGATTGATGGCGGACACCGCTCCAGTGCAGACTATCACCAGGTCGGCCAGCCTTCCCGAATTGCTCTCCTGAAAGAGGGCCGGCTGGTAGTCTGCGGCTTTCAGTGCCACATTGGCCCCGGACCTCCTGGCTGCGTCAAGTCGAAACTCACTGATGTCGGTGGCCACTATGCAACTTGCTCCGAGGGCGCGGGCAAGCAGCACGTGGAGCAGCCCGGCAATGCCGCTACCGACGACGAGTACACTCTGGCCCGGTCGTATGCCGGCGATTCTCTGGCCGCGGAGGACACAGGCCAGCGGCTCGATGAAGGTGGCTTCCTCGTAGGACATTTCATCCGGCAGGAGGAACGTGCCGCGGTCGACATTTATGGCCGGCAGCCGGACGTACTCGGCAAAGCCGCCCGGGTGGAAGTTTGTCCGGCGCAGGGTCTCGCAGGCGGTATGGTGTCCGGTCAGGCAGTAACGGCAGGTGTTGCAGGGAACGTGATGCGCGGCAATGACGCGGTCGCCCACCTTGAAGCGTTCCACTCCTTCGCCCACCTGGACAACCTGCCCGGCAATCTCATGACCGAGTACCAATGGGGCACGGTCCAGGCGGTACCACTCCATGACATCGCTGCCACAGATGCCGCTGGCCTCGATGCGTACCAGCAACTCACCAGGACCGATTTCCGGGACAGGCATCTCCTTGATACGGATGTCCCGGTTGTTGTACCACATGGCAACGCGCATGTTACCGCCGGGGTTGCTCATGGTTCTATCAGCCTTCTTTCTGCCCACTCTTGTAGAGTTCCTCAGCCTGCACAGGCGTTGCACCTTCGTGGATGATGGCCCGAAGCGCCCGTATCATGGCAACGGGGAAGTCGTTCTGCCAGACATTCCGGCCCAGGTTCACCCCGATGCTGCCCTTCTGCATGCCGTCATGGACGAAGTCGAATACTTCACGCTCGGTGTCGACCCGGGGGCCGCCGGCCATGATGACCGGTACGGGGCAGCCGGTGGTAACCTTCTCAAAGTCCTCACACCAGTAGGTCTTGACGACGTGTGCCCCCAGCTCGGCAGCGATACGGCAACAGAGGGCAAGGTACCGGGCGTCTCTCTTCTCCAGCTCCTTGCCGACAGCCGTAACCGCCATCACCGGTATGCCGTACCTCTCCCCATCGTTGACCAGCTTCGACAGGTTGAGGAGCGACTCCTTCTCGTAGTCGGTACCGATGAAGACGGAGAGCCCCACCGCGGAGACATTAAGGCGAATCGCCTCCTCCATGCTGGTGGTGATGCCTTCATTGGCCAGGTCTTTGCCCACCATGCTGGTCCCACCGGACACCCTGAGGACAATGGGTACGCTGTTGTTCGGGTCGACACAGGAGCGCAGCACTCCCCTGGTGATGAATAGTCCGTCAGCGTAGGGAAGGAGTGGCTCAATTGTCTTGCGCGGTTCCTCCAGCATCCGTGTCGGACCCTGAAAGTACCCGTGGTCTACCGGTAGTATCAGGACATGCCCGTCACTCCGGATTAGCTGCGCGAGGCGGTTCGCCATTCCCCACTGCATTTGCTTGCCCTCCTTGTCCAGCCTGTGTTTGTCTGGCCGGTACCGGAATAGGTCCGGCCAGCTTCACCATTATACAACAAGATAGAGGGAGTTGGTATCGCCCGTAGTCTGCAGTTCTCCCCTAATCCGTGAGTCCAGATTCAAAAAGCTCACCTTGCTGGTGCTGACATGGGGTTCACTGATTTTCATGTCATTGCGAGCGATGCGAAGCAATCTCGCCTCCATTTCCATGGATTGTGGCAATCCCGTAGGGATTGCTTCGTCGCCTGCGGCTCCTCGCAATGACAGTTTGGGGTTCTCCTCAGATAATCCATGGAATAAGGTTCTCTGCTTCACCTTGCACGCTCAGAAGGCCGTAGACTATAATTAGACATCATATCAGATAGCCCGTGTAG
>DAOUVG010000254.1 GCA_030667735.1 Dehalococcoidales bacterium | reverse complement strand
GCGTGTTTTCAGGACCTGGTGGTCAGTCTGCCCGGGCCTTCCCGACTCAGTACTATATGTAGCGGATGCGGGTTCAGAGTTATTTCCGAGTGTCGGTGCGGGTGTACAGAATGGCGTTGCCCTGCTTCCCTTCCGGTATGATACAACCCATCGCCCTCAGGCAGTAGGCCATCCTCTGGGCAAGTCGACGCGGCCTGCCGACAGCACGCGCCAGGTCGGATGTAGTGAATGGCTCCAACAGGTCTTCCGGGATGAGGGCCGCCACGTCCGCAGGTGTTTCCAGTATCAGCCGGTCCAGCACTTTCAGCAACCGCCGTTCATCGAGGACCCACCCTTTTCTACGCCAGCCGCGTCTCCGGTCCTGACGGCGTGCTTCTTCCGTCTGGATTAGCAGCAATTCAATGGAGAAGTTACTGTTGGAGATGAGTTCAGGGAAACTGACCAGTTCCTCGAAGACATCCGCAGGAATACCTCGCCTGGGTGACCGCCGCCGCCCCAGGACACGGTCGCCTTTCTCCAGCATCCGCACTATCCACTTTTCCTGTGCAATCGGGTAGACCAGGCGCACCGGATGCTGCTTTACAAGCTGAACGACTTTCTTTTTCAGTGCGGAGAAGCTGCGTGTCTGTATCTCAATCAGCAGGTCGCCCCGCATAATGTCTATGATGTAGCCATCAACGGCTACCTCCACCTGGTCCCCCGGCTGGACATACCATGCTTTCAGAGCAGCATGAAGCTGTTTTTCGTTGAGCAGGTTTATCCCGTGTGATTCGTTCTGCAATTCTGAGGACACTTCCACCTTCCATGTGACAGTGTACTATCTACCATACGTCCTGACTTTATCGGCTGTGCCCCTGCCTGTCAAGCAAAATAATGTTGACACCATCTCCACCAAACATTACAATTTGCCCTAGCCAGAGAGAACGGTACCGAGGAGGAAGCAATGAGTGACGCTACTGAAGCAATTGTCAAGACAACCGCAGGTAAGGTTGAAGGCAACTACCGGCGCGGTGCTTACGTCTTTTGCGGAATTCCCTACGCTGCCCCGCCCGTTGGGAGCCGACGCTGGCTTCCTCCCCAACCGGCTGAACCCTGGGACGGTGTCCGTCCGGTGAAACGGTTCGCCACCACCGCACCGCAGAACCCGCCAGAGAGCAGCATACTCGCTGCCCCGCAGCCCGAACCTCAGGACGAAGACTGCCTCTACCTCAACATCTTCACCCCGGGCCTGGACGACGCCCGCCGTCCGGTACTCTTCTGGATTCATGGGGGAGGCTTCACCACAGGCTCCGGTTCGGCCCTGGTCTACTATGGACGCAACATAACAATGCGTGGCGATGTCGTGCTGGTCACCATCAACTACCGCCTGGGCGCTCTCGGATTCCTCAAGCTGGATGAGGTCACCAACGGCAATATCCCGGCAACAGGTAACGAGGGACTGCTCGACCAGACCTTTGCCATGGAGTGGGTGCGTGATAATATCGCGGCTTTCGGGGGCGACCCGGACAACGTGACCATCTTCGGAGAATCCGCCGGTGGTATGAGTGTCGGTGCCCAACTGGCAATGCCTGGGGCAAAGGGGCTTTTCCACAAGGCCATTCCGCAGAGCGGGGCCGCCCACACGGCGAGTTCCCCGGACCGTTCAGTTAAAGCGGCAAACGTTTTCCTCCAGATTCTCGGTATCAGTGCCAGTGATACCGGTGCATTGCGCTCCCTGGCCATGGAGCGATTGATGGAAGCCCAGAAGGAACTGGCTGTCAGGGCGATTACACCCGAATTCGCCATCGGTGGCATGCCCTTACAGCCGGTAATCGATGGCAAGATACTCCCCCGGATGCCAATCAATGCCATCGCCAACGGCTCAGCCGACGGCATCCCTGTTCTGGTCGGTTCCATCCTTGAAGAGTGGAAGCTGTTCGGCGTAATGGACCCAAGCATAGCCAGTCTCACCGAAGAGCAGCTTTTAAGACGCTGCCAGCGGATTATCCCCTCCGGTGATGTCGGCGGGCTGATTGAAGCCTACCGGAAGGCACGGGAGAAACGGGGTGCGCCGACCACACCGGGCGAGCTTCTCATGGCTATCCAGACCGACCGTACGTTCCGAATGCCGGCTATCGCACTTGCCGAAACCCAGATGCAGCGGGGCACTCCTGCCTACAGTTATCTCTTCACCTGGACCTCGCCGGCAATGGACGGCAAGCTGGGAGCATGCCATGCCCTGGAGTTGGGATTCCTCTTCGGCACGCACGAAGAGAACTTCTCCGGGATAGGACCGGAGGCTGATGCCCTCTCCGCGAACATGCAGGATACCTGGGTGGCCTTTGCCAGAACCGGTGACCCGAGCTGTGAGAGTCCCGGTAAGTGGCCGGCCTACGGTGAACGACGGGAGACCATGGTCCTCGGCAGGGAAAGTGTTCTCGTGGAAGCGCCCTACGAAGAGGAACGCCGCGCCTGGGACGCCATTCCGGACGCATCCGCCGGGACATTCTGACGCGTGCTCTGGCGAGCGTCTCCTGTCCGTGGGAAACAGCTAACGCCGATGCGAACGGTTAGAACTCGATTTCTCTGACGTCGCTGGCTACAATCAGGCGGGCTTCGGTCTGCTCCTGAATCTCTTCCGGCGTCCAGCCCGGAGCACACTCCTTGAGGAGCAGCCCTTCAGGTGTCACATTAATCACCGCCAGGTCCGTCAGAATCAGGTTGACACACCCCCTGGCACTGACGGGCAGTGTCAATGCCTTCACAATCTTCGACTTGCCTTCCTTAGTATTGTGGGTCATGGCGACAATCAGCCTCTTTGCCCCCCAGGCGAGGTCCATAGCACCGCCGATTTGCGGGTAAATGTCATCCTCACTGGTACCGTGTATTGCCAGGTCGCCCCTCTCCGAGACCTGGAGACCACCGAGTATGCTGGTAAGCCGGCCGCTCCTAATCATGGCAAACGATGTCAGCAGGTCAAAGAAGACCATTCCGGGAGCGGGTACGAAAAACCTCGAACCGGCATCCACAAGGTCGAGGTCCATCTGGTCGAAGTTATCGGCAGTTATCAGGGGCCCGTAACCAAGTGCTCCGTTCTCTGTTTGAACGATGCAGCCTTCCGGCACGTACGAGACACACAACTGGGGAAGACCGATACCCAGGTTACAGT
>DAOUVG010000048.1 GCA_030667735.1 Dehalococcoidales bacterium | reverse complement strand
CTCCATGTTGTAAAGGCCACCGAATCCCTGCTCTATCATGCCCTGAAGCGCCGCGAGAGACCCGTACATAGCGCCAAGGACGTTGGTGTTGACGACATCCGCTAACCGTTCGGGCGACTGGTGCCAGAAATCAGCCTGAGGATTCGACACACCGGCGTTGTTGACCCAGATGTCTACCCTGCCGAACCGTTCTTTCGCGTTGTCCCACAGTGTCTGTACCTGCTCGAAGTCTGTGACGTCACAGGAATGACCGAAGAGCCGGTCTGATCCGTGCTTCACCGCGAGGGTGGCTACTGCGTTCTCAACTCCCTCCGGGGATCGACCACTTATGGTGACGGCACAACCAATAGTGAGGAATGAATCGGCGAGACCGTATCCGATACCCCGGGTACTACCTGTTATGACCACCGTCTTCATTTGTGCCTGCCTTTCCACACCGTCTCAGTGGATTTTAACCATAGTGGTAGCCGAAGTCAATCCTCACTCCTTCTACTCACCTGCCTGTCACGGACGTTCTTCAAGCATATGCAGAGCAACCTCAATACGCTCACGTGGTTATATCCAGGAACGCTCGGCGAGGCCACATGAAACGCTACTTTGTGCAGCCGGATTATTTCAGCGTGGCTCAAGGCTTAACAATCTGTGTAGAAGTATAAGCATGTCATATATTTACATAGGTCGGATTTGCCAATCAAACCTCACGGATAGAGCGATATTCTCAGGTTCATGGTCATTGATAACTGCAGTAGTGAAGCGTAAAATAGTAAAAGTAAATACATAATTGGAGTGATGCCCTGCTCTTTAGCAATCGAAAGCTGATATCGGTATTGGTGTTATTAGCATCAATTCTATGTCTGGTGATGACTGGTTGTACCACGTCTGCACCATCAGCACCACCTCTTTCACCATCGACGTCTACCCCCACACATATAGAGGAAACTGGCTGGTGGCTTAAACTAAACTTCTTCGTGTTAGGCGATGCCCCTGACGCCATCGCTGAGAACGCATCAGTGGTTCTGGAATACGACCTGACCCGCCAGAAGATGGAAAGGGGAGAACGGGTCGCCCGCGAGGCTGGTGTAAAATACGGAATATTCATCTCTCTCCACGATATCGAGTGGTCTGAAAGGGATGCATTGGAATCGTCCCTCACCGATGCTGTGGCAATAGGATTCGACGGCACTCCGTTCACGGGATGGGCGGGAGTATTCTACGACACAAATCATCCCCTTTGGCAGGAGTTCCTTGTAAACAAGATGAAGGATGCTGTGGATGTAGGCGCTGACATCATCTGCATCGATGGCAATGAAGGGAATGCGTGGTTCTCTAACCGCGGGGATGAAGGGGAAATTGCCGTTTCCGGCAGCAGAGCAGGCATGTCCGTCATGTTATCGGTGAAAAAGCAATCAGGTCCGGGATGCATCACCGCGAGTTGAAATGGGCAATCCTGGCTCCTTCCTTTGTTACCAGGTGAATATGATCCGGCGGGCAATCCTCTAGCTGCATATGGGGGAGTCCGATTCCGGAGGAGGTAAGGAAAGTGCATGTGGACAAAACCAAATGTGTCGGATGCGGGAACTGTGTTGCCGTTTGTCCGATGGGGGCGATATACATCGGAGACGATAGTCTGGCGGAGGTGAATCAAGAGGAATGCGTTGAATGTCAGGCATGTTACAAGGGGATGAGCACAGAGAATCTCCCCCAACAGCCTACGCGTTTTCTGAGAAATCTCTTGGCGTTCTTTAAACTCCGCTTTCAACCTGATCCCGACATTTGTCCATCCGGAGCAATAACACGAGATGAGTTACTCTGGCCCAGGAAGGTCCGCCGCGTCTTTAGTGACCCGCAGATGCCTCATGAGTCCACAGGAATAGGCGGTAGAGGTACTATGGAAGTGAAAACCAATGATGTGACGGGGCGCATCAGGGAAGGAGAGGGTGGACTCACTGTAGAGTTTGGAAGGCCCGGAGTCGGTGTCTATTTCAGAGATGTGGACAAGGTGTGTCAGGCACTTGCCAATACATCGGTGGAGTTTCAACTCGAGAATCCTGTTACAGCGCTTATGTCCGATGTTAAAACCGGGCAGCTACAGACAGACATTCTTAACGAGAAAGTATTGTCCTGTATCCTCGAGTTCAAGATAGACATAGAGAAGATATCTGAGATACTGAAGGTTATCGAGGATGAGGTTAGACAGCTTGACACTGTTGTAGCGCTGGGGTTAGCCATTCGGTGCGATTCAAAGGGGGATGATGCCGTGAGAAGTCAGCTTGAGGAATTGGGTTTCGATGCCTGGAGAGCAAAGGTGAACATGGGCCTTGGAAGGCCCACAAACCCGACGCCCGCCAGAGAGGAGGCGATACTATGACTAACACACTTCACAGATTCCAGAAGCCGGATGATCCAAAGGACGACCATGTGGTTTTCACATTGACATCCCCGGGCATTAACGACATAGATTCGTTGCAGAAGGCGCGTGACTTCCTGTTGACATCTCTCAAGTACAACCCGGTTAATCTTGCAGGAGGGTCCAGGTATGGCCCTATGTTCAGACCGGAAAAAGACCTCAATCCATTCAAGTTGTATGTCAGAGGACGAAAGGAACATGTGCCACCGGAGCAAATTATAGCAGAGATGAGTCCACCGGGAAGTGCACTGGTCGTATTCGACAAGAAACAGGATCTTGAGGGGTTCCTGAAGGAAATCAAGGAGATGGACCTCGGGTTATCTGTGAACGTGTCATCTTTGGTCGAAGACGTTAGAGAAATGGCTCCTCGTACAGGCGTATGGCCTCACTCGATCAACTATGCACTGGGTTTTAGGGGAGACCTGCATCGTCTGCCCGATCGGCAAGTACTGGCTCTGACGACTTTGTGTGGCCATGGCCTCATAGCTGATAACTTTGCCAGGAAGATGATAGACAGGGTTAAAGAGAAACGGCTAACCCCGGAGAAGGCTGCTGGATATATGGCCAAGTTCTGTGTCTGCGGTGCCTTCAACACATCCCGTGCGGTGCGTATCCTGCGTGGCGGCCGGTAGCTGCCCTTGAACACAGGCTCTCTTTTCTCGGCTTCAGCTCTCTCAATGAATGAGTGCAGGAAAAGCTTGCGTTCAGTTAGCTCGGCCTCTTCGAGCAAAATGCGGAGGTCATTGACGTAGCCCTTCGTCAAGGCGGCATCCACTACCGTTAGTACAAATCAGGTGTAAAGTCAGGCTTGTTTGGACTTCTGCGGTTCTTTGGATGCTCCGGCTTTATCGGCAGGCTGCGCTGGTTGAGGAGGTTCAATACCCAGTCTCTTCGCCGAGTGGTCGCGTCCGAGGTAGAAGTTGAGCCACGATGATGTCCCCGTCAGTTCCCAGTTGCAGGGGGGAACAATGTAATCTCCGATAGAGTCTTCTTCGTTGTGGCCCTTCAGCCTTTCGTAGGCTCTCACCCAGACACACTTCTTATCCGGATTTACCTCACACCAGCCTTCATAGCTTCCACCACAAGGACCATTTCTCTGGTTCTTGGGACATTGGGACATTGGGCACAGGAAAGCTACATCAAACAGGCCGCAATCGCCACAGTTCATGCAGCTAAAAAACGCCACCTTATTAATATGTTCAAAGCTCTCGAAGATAGTTTTTAGTGCGGGAGAGGTATCTGCAAATTTGACAATCGGTTTGAATGCTTTGAATACTATACTATCCGGATTGAAAAGTGTTGCGTGTGCAAGCCTTGCGAACAGATAGATGGGCGGGTGTGTTCCCTTCGCGTTCCTTGCGGCTGGTTTGTCAAGATTCAGTCCGGTAGCAGGGTCTTTCTGAAACAGGTAGGAGCCGTTTTTCTGCGGGAAATCAAACTCCGCAACCAGGTCCTGCCAGTTGGATGACAGCTCTTCACCCTTATTGATGATATACTCGACCATTTCGTAAGTCATCCCATGCCCGCCGATGTGAGCGCCCGCATATCCCATTCCTTTGGCCATAGCATATGTCTTCGCGGCCCGGTCAAGCCTGGCCGACCTGCCCTTGTCTTTAGCTTCTCTTTCCTTCGCCAGTTCTCCTACCAGCTTATCAGTAACGACGCATCCCGGTATCTGATTGGCATTCATTGTCTTGGCCGCGCCATAGGGGAGGGTATATATATTGACCAGTGCAGGTATATCGTATCCATTCACTCTCAGCCACTGAATAAGCTCGTGGAGCTTCCTGGCGTCATATCCAACCTGAGTGATGATAAACTTCGCTCCGGCTTCTATCTTCTTCTTCAGTTTGTAGTACTGCCCCATGAGCTCGGCTTCCTGCTGTTTGAAGGGCGAGACAGCTGCTCCGGTGAAGAAGTCCGTCGGAGACAAGGTTACCTTCCGTCGCATCGCCTCATGTTCCATTCCGGCGTTCATCATCTCTACCAGTTGAAGCCCCTGCACCGAATCCAGATCGAAGACAGGCTTAGACCTCCCCATGAACCCGCCACTGGATGGATAGTCTCCAGTTAGCATCAGCAGGTTTCTTACTCCCAGGGCAGCCAGACCGTAAAGCAGGCTCTCACATTGATTTCTGTTCTTATCCCTGAAGGCAAGGTGCACCAGCGGCTCTATCCCGAGTTTCTTTACCTCTGTACAGAGTATTTCAGTGGAGATAGCCGGATTACCGCCCGGATTATCGGTTACGCTTACAGCGTGAATCTTTCCTCCCTCTGACGCTCTTCTGGCGTTCTCGATAAGCTCCTCCTGCTGCATTTCAAAGGCACCCCTGCCAGGAATCTGTTCCCAGGTGATACAGAATGTCGCAGGGTCGAGAATTACTTCCCTGACCGTATTTGCACGTTCTTTTAATCGACTCTGTAGTCTATCCCTCAATCTATCAATCGGACCGGCCAGTTGAGCAACGGCGGCACGCTCATCTTTGTCAGATAGAGATATGTAGTCGTCAGCTTCTACCTGCAGACCCTCTTCCATACTCAGTACGCGTTTGGTGGGGTCTTGCGGGTTCAGGTCCACCACCAGAAGAGGTATATCCCTGGTTATCCATCCCTGTCGGAGTCGGCGGTGCAACTCAAAGGCGGTTCCCTGGGGTTCTATGTAGCCCAGGGCAATAATATCAGGTATATCTTTCCTTGCTATCTTCAGTCCCTGTTCCTCATCTGAGGCGTGTATCACCTCAAGAGAACCTCTAACAGCATCTCCGACTATGTCGGCAAGACCGGTATCGCTACTGACTACAAGAATCTTGCCAATTATGTTATTGTCCGCCATTGTTTAACTTCCTTCACTAATAATTGAGAACCTCTAATATTGACAGTCATGCGAGTTCAAGCAACATTTCAACCGGACGCAGGTAGGGTGAAGGATACGCCCGTTCGCCTTCGCTTTAACCACATTCAACTATAGCATATTACACGTATGCTGTTAAGGGTACAGGAGAGAGTACTTTGCGTACACAGACATGCGATTAGCCGGAACAGTGCCATGATATTGAGATAACCGACGGTAACTAAGACGGTCGGGCAGCATTAATGTTTCCCGAGCACATTAATCCCGGAAGGATGCTCTCTCAGGAAGCTGGTATCTTCTATGCCATCACGAGATGTGAGACACCCCGGGCAGAGTCCTGTCGTAGTTGCTGATTGTACTGCACCGGAAGCCTAATGATTCGATGAAACGCCGGAGTTGCTCATCATTCGTATCGACAAGTGCACGGATGGTTGGCACTCCATTCTTACGGCAGTATTCAAACATCTCGTCAATCAGCTTGTAACCAATACCATGTCGTCGGTACTCATGCTCGACAACAATCCCACCGATAACGCACACCTTGGTAAGCGGTATACCGACGTACTGGATACGAGCCAGGTTGAAGCCTATTACCTGCCCGTCTACTTCAGCCACAAAACTGAGGTCAAGAGGCCCCCCCGGTTCCGACGCAATCAGGTCTCCAAGGTCGATCAGGTTGCCGCCAAGAGCCAGGACAGCGTCAAAGTCGTCCTTTGACATCTTCCGGATAGCTATACCCACTGTACCTCCCATCATCAAGACTGGTTTGGAGTATGCGTGAATGCTACATAATGGAGTAAACTTACGGAAGTAGTACCCCTGTAAGTCTACTTCTTCAGCATTTTCTCAATGTATGTCAGTAATTCTTCGGGGGCAACAGGTTTGTCAATGTATCCTTCCGCCTCAAGTTCGAGGCCGGCACTGACAGGTATATTGGTCTCCCCCTTTTTCTGAGCAAAGCTGGTCAACATCACAACAGGTATATCCGCCAGTTGCGGGTCTTTCTTTATCTCTTCACAAACATGGAAACCGTCCTGAGTAGGCATGATAACATCAAGTAAAACCAGGTCCGGCTTTTCTTCCCTGACCTTCTGTAGACCTATGTCACCATCAAGAGCCGTAAGAACCTGGTAATCCTTGCTTTCCAGTACAATTTTCGTCGACTCCACGAATACAGGGTCATCATCAATGACTAGGATTCTGATTTGCTTGTCCACTGTTTGCCTCCTTTAATTATGGATAAGCTTGTAGCCCCCACTGCCTTCCCCTTCATTAGAGCTTTCTCTACTCGCTGAAGCAATACGGGAGGCGAAATGGGCTTCGTTACGTAATCCTCAATGTCAAACTCCGTTTCGGTCTCAAGTTCATACCGTCTGCGGCTGCTCTCTTCCCTTACCGCGCTGAGAATTATTACTGGTATTCTCTTACCGCCGCGGTCCCTTCGCTCTTCAAGGCGTTTGCAGACTTCGAACCCATCCATATTAGGCATAAGTAAGTCCAGAACCAATAGGTCGGGTTCCTCTTCCTCCACTTTGGCCAGTGCCTCCTCACCATCCCCTGCGGTGCGTACTTCGTAGCCCTGCGACTCAAGGATAAGAGCCGTTATTCCTCTCATTTCAGGGTCATCATCGGTAACCAGGATTCTCGCTCCCGCCACTGCCTCTGGCTCTTCCCCTGCTTGAGCTTTGGAGGGTTCCAGGATTCTGGGCAGGGACACACCAAACTTGGTCCCCTTCCCTGTTTCAGGATCGGGACTTACGGCCCAGATGCTGCCACCATGGGCCTCAACTATCTTCTTGGCTATTGAAAGCCCCAGTCCTGCCCCCTCTGCGTCTACCTTCATGCCGCGGTAGAAATCGCCAAATATCCTTGGTAGTTCCTCAGGAGGAATGCCGATACCGGTGTCACTAACGTACAATTCGATTTTATCATCTGTTTCTTTGGCAGTGACGGTTACGATGCCACCGGGAGCGGTAAATTTGACGGCGTTACTCAGTAGATTAGTCAGAACCTGGCGCAAGCGCTTTTTTATGCCAAGTGTCTCAGGCAATGCAGCGGGGATACTGCTTCTCAATCCTATAGCCTTCTCCTGAGCAATACCGGCAACATCACCTATCGAAATCGCCACTACTTCTGATAGGTCCATATTTTCAAAATCGGTTGCTCTTATTTCAACATAAGAAATATCCAGCAGGTTGTCAATCATATTCAGAAGGTCTGATATCCGCTGTTTGCCTCCTGATAGTAATTCCTTCTGTTTGATATTGATATCCCCCGCAAAGCCGCCTATCACGGTGTCCAGTGAGCTCTGAACGGTGGCAAGAGGTGCCCTGAGGTCATGAGATGTTACTGACAGCACATGGGCTAGTGTCCGCTTGGCTTGTGATAGTCTATCAGAGACCAACTTTACGAGTTCCTGCATCACTTTGTGGTCAAGATCACTATCTTCGTCACACAATCGGCGGGCACTCTGGCCATCAAATACGAGCAGCGTCGAGCTTTCTGAGGCGGTTGCAGACATTGAGTGTACTGGCAGGTCCGTAAGTGCTGACCAGCCGAATACTCCGTTCTTCTCAATAACGTCAATGATTGCCTGTCTCTTCGTCCGTGAACCAATGCGAATCTCCATTTCGAGTGCGATTTTACCACTTTCGACAATGTAGAAATTGGGTGATGGGTCACCCTCACTTAAGATGCGGACCCCTGCCTCAAACAACTGTTCCTTGCATAAGGCCACTACTCTATCTATCTGGGCGTCTGACGCGTTCCAGAAGAGCTGCGAACTCTTAATGGCCTCTCTCTTATTGCTTGCCATCCGCTCTCCCTCACCCATTGTTGAACCGATGCAAATAATATGTTTGGGGGTTGGTATCGATTATAATACTCTGTATTGACCCCACAGTCAATATTATCAATTGACTGGTTCCGCGTTATTAGGTGTGCAACGGTGACCCCTGGGTATCACTACATGACGTGTGTCGACTGGCTAAGCAGGGTGCCACCATTCTTAGTGCCACTCGGAATGAGAGAGTCCCTGGCAGTAGACTCGCCCCCGATAACTGCATAGAGTGCCTATCAGTGAATCAAGCGCTCCATGCTAATGCAGGGTTCAGGCGAAACAAACGCTTTCCCTTTACAGGCTTGCTGATTCAGGGAACAATAGGCTCAATCAGGGGCGGTTAGCTCAGTTGGTTAGAGCGCTTGCTTTACACTCTTCTCGATAAGCAGTTAAGTTCTAGCTACGAAAATAGGGTTTTACAGCGAGCTGACAGCTTGCTTTCAGGACG
>DAOUVG010000027.1 GCA_030667735.1 Dehalococcoidales bacterium | reverse complement strand
GGGATAAGTATGTACCCGCTGGGAATTGTTGGTAACATCCTGTTCTGCGTGCTGGCCACGGTGGCAATGCTGCGCTATGACCTCCTGGAAACGAAGGTCATAATCCGCAAGGGAACTGCCTATTCATTGGTAGTGGTGCTTGTTCTGGGCATATTCGGAGGCATGATACTACTGCTCAGCAGCGTCTTCCAGACCGCCCTGAATCCCATTTCAATAACGATTATGATAGTCTCTGTACTTATTGCCCTTCTTGTCTTCACATTCTTCCAGCCGGTGCTACCCCTCTTCCAGCGCATTGTGGACCGATGGTTCTACCGCGAACGGTATGATTACATCCAGGCATTAAGGAGCTTCTCGCAGGAAACCCAGAGCGTTACCGACTTTCAGGGTCTATCCTCTGCACTGACAAATGCTGTGGCCCTTGCTATGCAGTCTAAAAACGCATACCTCCTGTTATCTTCGCCACAGACAAACGACTTTATACTGCATTCGCCAGCCAGCGACGACGCGCTTGCTACAGGCTCGATATCGACGGATAGTGCTTTCCTGACCTGGATGAGGCGAAACGACGGTTTTCTCAGGTCCGGCGACCTTGATATATTACCTGAGTTCAGGGGCCTCAGAGCAAGCGAAAGAGAATATCTGAAGGCGTTGGGTGGTGAAATCTATATGCCTCTGAAGACCCCGGCCGGTCTGACCGGTGTTCTCATTCTAGCTCCGAAGCTTTCCCAGAAACCGTATTCCAGCGAAGACATCACCCTCCTGTGGACACTCACCAGGCAGGCAGCAATGAGTATCGAGAACGCGCGGCTTTATGCCGAGGAGAGGGAGCGTGCCTCCGCACTGAAGACGCTGGACCGGATGAAGTCTGAGTTCCTGGTCCAAACGTCACACCAGCTCAAGACTCCCCTTACATCGGTGAAGGTAGCCGCCGATATGCTTATTGAGCAAGAAGAAAAGGAATCATCGGCATCCCGTCTTCAGATGATTCAGACACTGAACATGGGTGTTGAATCGCTACAGAGACTGGTCAATGAGGTGCTGGACTTCGCAAAAATGCAGACTGCTACCCTGGATATTCATCGGGAGCCTTCGGATATCACATATTTAATACATGATATTGCTGTGCTAATGACCCCGGCACTTCAGCGCAGAAAGCAGCACCTGGAACTGGCACTCCTCGACCCTTTGCCACTCGTTATGATTGACCAGCAGCGTCTGAGTCAGGTCCTGGTGAACCTGCTGGAGAATGCCATTAAATTCACCCCGAGAGGTGGTCAGATAACGGTGCATGCCAGTGAAGACGCTCAGTCAGGAATCACAGTGGGAGTCGAAGACACCGGACCGGGTATTCCTGAAGATGAGCATGAGAAGATATTCGAACCCTATTACCAGGTAACAGCTAACTCGGGATACTACACAGGCAGCGGGTTGGGACTGGCTATCGCAAAATCTCTGGTCGAGCTTCACGGAGGGAATATCTGGTTGAAAAGCAAGATAGGCGAAGGCAGTACCTTCTTTTTCTCTGTGCCTGTTGCGCAGAACGTGGATATCCGGAAAAAGATTGATGTATCTGCTCACGCATGACGGAATACTGAAATTCTATCAGCAGGCACTCCGGCCCTCAGACCATCTGCTTGTGTACTAGTGCGGGCCCGCGGAGCTATAAATATCTATGTTTCTTAGCTCAGCCATTACGTCTTCAGGCACTGCTGCGTGGTGATTGCCGCGTGGGTGGTGCTCCTTGCCATCGGAGTAGCATTTTCCGGGCAACTTGTGGCACTCACTCCCTCCCAGTGTATAGTAGCCGCAATGGCCTGTCTCAGGCTTGATGCATCCACAGGTTTGGCTAGATAGCCGGAGGCACCCATCAGAAATGCCTTGTTCTGATGTCGTAGTGTAGCCGAGACGCTGAAAATCATCACTGGTATCGAGGAGAGTTCGGGGTCGTTCTTCAACTCCTCCAGTATCGCCCATCCATCACAATCCGGCAGTCTCAAGTCCAGAAGCACCATTGAGAGCCCGCACGTCTCTCTTGCCAGCCTTAGACCTTCCTCACCGTTCTCGGCCTGGAGTACCGTGTACCCTTCGAAGTCGAGAACGCGGAATGTAAATTGCCGGATATCGGCTTCATCCTCAATAACAAGGACTGACTTTCCCTTAAGGTCTCTCATTAACTATCCGACCCTTCATCTCTATAACGATAGTGTAAAGAATACCGTAGACCCTTTGCCCTCCGCACTCTCCAGCCAAATGTGCCCGCCGTGCGCCTCAACCAGGCCGCGGCAGATTGACAGACCGAGGCCAAGCCCCTTACTGTCCGGCATCAACTGGCACTCTACACGGTACAGACGGTCAAACACTCTCTCCAGGTCACTGGCGGGGATGCCGACACCCTGGTCTGAGACACTGATAAGTAGCTTCTCCTCTTGTGGTACTACCGATACTATTATCTCTGTGCCCTCTGCGGAATACTTGATGGCGTTGTCAAGGATGTTATCCATCACCTGCCGGATACGCTTGGTATCGATTCGGACACCGGGCAATCCACTATTTAGTTCCAATCGTATAGTGTGTCCTGTCGCCCTGAGCCGGGCCTCAGCCACCGCTTCACGGATAACTTCTGAAACGTTTGTCAGAGTCTTCTCTAACTTGAGCAGGCGTGATTTCAGGCGGGACACATCCAAAATATGGTCCACCAGTTCGACCAATCGGCTGGTGGCCTTGTCAATCGACTCAACGTACTCGCGCTTCTCTACGTTTTTCAGACTACCTTCATAGTCGAGGAGAAGGGTAGTGTATCCTCTGATTATCGCCAGAGGGGTACGTAATTCATGGCAGACCATGGAAAGAATCTTACTCCCGTTTTCACCGAAGTCAGAGTCTTCGGCATCCTTCCTCTCCGGCCTCTCCGGGAGTCCCTGTACTGGAAATGCTTCTCTGGTAAGTTGCGGCACCACGTCCTCCATTGAGTTACACCTTACGGGTATGTAGTTACACTTACTAATATATCACGTGGATATTAAGATTCGGAGAAAGAAGGTAAAGATTAACAAACAGTGAGCTAAAGTTTTGGTAAATAAATACAGAGGCATGCAAAGAGGGCTTCAACCTGTGCGTGGTAACCACCATGCTACCCGTGTACGATGTAGCAGTTCAGCGGAAGATACCCAGTCCGGACAGAATTGCCAGTATTCCGGAGCAGAAAACAATGGCTATCGAGAGCATCCTGAAGAAATGCTCATTTATTTTGCGAAATGCCAGCATCCCGATGCCGACACCGACCAACATCGCGGGCGCAAGAGACACTGCGGTTACAACCAGAGGGATATCTACCAGCCCGACAATGAAAAGGCCTAACAGTGTGAACAGAGAAGCAACGAGAAAGTATGCAGCCAGGCTGGGGTGAATCACCTCCTTGGGCCACTTCTGGTTATGCATGAAAAGAACAACCGGTGGACCTCCCAGGCTGGTTGAGCTGTTGAGAACGCCACTGAGGAAACCGGCGACCACGGCAATTCGCTTCTCTCTCTGGAAGGTTCTGGTGAACCCGATGGCAAGAGGTACGGCGAAAAACACGATTACTGCTCCGATGAGGACCTTCAGTGCGGAAGGACTGATGGCCGTTATGATTAGCACTCCCAGAGGTATGCCTATCAGACTACCGACAGTCATAGAAAGTATCCTTCTCAGGTCCAATCCTCTGTATGCGGAACCCAGAACCATGATATGGCTGAGCACACCAAGAATCAGGCAGACAACGACCACGGACTTCGGTTCGAGAACAAAGAGAAGAATTGGCGCCAGAACAAGGGCTAAACCAAACCCTGCCGTCCCGCGAACAAGGGCAGCGATGAGAACCGCGGCCAGAGCGAGAAACCACTGAAGGCTGAAAATATCCAGAGAATGCATGGTGTCTGTTTCACATTCAGGCTATAAGCTTATGGTCGTACTGAATGATAACACAAATGACCGGGTTCACACTTGTGGGGTCAGGATAGTCCGGGTATAACGGTATGATATTTGAAAGCGAAGACACAGGAGGGAGAGGACCGGGCAGGAGCTATGGGGCTTATTCCTTTTCTTCGGAGAGCTGGCTGATTTCGTGGGTAGCGGCTTCACTCAACGCCGGGTCACTGGTCAAGGTGATGAACTTCTCGAAATCTGCTATTGCCTCGTCCTTCATTCCCATGTCCTTGTAGGCAAGAGCACGGTAGAAGTATGCCAGGGCCAGGTCAGGGTTAATTTCCAGGGCCTTGTTGCTGTCGGCAACTGCAAGGTGTGTTTTACCAAGTCCGATGTAGGCCCCAGCCCGGTTGATGTAGGCCTCGGCGATGCTGCGGTCAATCTCAATAGCCCTTGCGCAGTCAGTTACAGCCAGTTCGTATTCGCCTTTGGCGTTGTAGGCATAGGCGCGGTTGGTGTAGGCAAGAGCCAACTCCGAATCAAGAGAGATGGCTTTGGCGCAGTCGGCTATTGATTGGTCATACTTCTCCAGGCTGGCATAGGCAGCCGCCCGGTTGATGTAGGCCCTCGCCATGGCAGGGTCGACATCGATGGCCCTGGTGTACTCAATTACTGCTTCTTCAAAGTGCCCTTTAGCAGCCATTTCATAAGCCCGGTCAAAATACCACACTGAGGAACCTTCCGGTGGAGCCGAACAGCTTGTGAGTATGCCCATAATAACAAGCGACATTACCAGAAAGAGGATGATGCCGCGTTGAATCATTATTTACCTCTCTGCGAACGAGTTAATATCAGTGTCTATGGTTAAAGAACGATAGCATTACCTGATCGGAGTGTCAACCTTGGCTAAGCTTGCGGAGCGACGCTGTTGGCAGCCATAGCTTCACGGAGCGAACAACTTCCGTGAGGAACCCTGTCTCCTGATTGTCAGGAAGTATATCAACAGGGCGATAATGACGACACCAGCACCGGGGGCTATCCACCACCAGGCGAAAGTCGAAGGCTCCACGAAGTGAGCGTTCACCTCACGGGCCGAGTTCATAACCAGGGTGACCGGGTTATCCTGACCGGAAATATCGCCGCTCCAGTGACTGAACCGGTATCCCTCGGTGGCATTGGCAATTAGTGTGACCTGCGTTCCCATAGCGTAGCCTTCTCCGGTACCGGGTTGCGGTTCCACGGTAACCTTACCGCCGGCATATTGGTCGACTTGAACCGTCAGTGTATAGGTTGCCACTGAAAAGACTGCGGTAACGCTCTTACCGCAGTCCATTGTGAGCTCGACCGTTTCATTATTGCCACTAGCATCACCGCTCCAGTTTACAAACCGGTAACCGGGTACCGGTATTGCCCTGAGTACCACAGAGTAATCGGTCGGATAAGTGTAACTCATAGGGAATTTGTCTGGGAGCAGCGATTCCACCTGGATACCGCCGCCTTCTGCCGGGCTGACATCGACCGTCAGCCTGAAAGAGTTCCCAGGTCAGCCGGCTTCAACCGGCATGGCTGCCAGCAGCGTGGCAACTATCACCGGTATCACCAGGACAATTATCAAACGTAGTAGCATACTTTTCAGTAGTCCTGTCATAAGCAACATCCATTCCCGCAATCACGGTCAGTTATGTCCATCCGCACTCTAGAGAAGTCTCGCTGGCGTGACTCCATATCCTGCGACTCCAAGCCTGATTGGCGGGAATATTGAACCATTCCCGCCAATCACAGCGCTCTGCACCGCTATACTGTCTATTCCAGACTAGGACCCGGCCATTTCGTAGAGTTGCCGGACAGCGAACTTGACATAATTATCACACTTATCACGCCATAGCTCCGATTCGCGGAATTTACGGTACCCTTCCGGTAATGAAAAATCAACACCCAGCAGCTCACCGCAGGTTATGGAGCCATACTCATCCAGGAATTTTGAGACGAAGAGTCTGGCATCACCACGAGCGGTCTCGCGGGCCTCGTTAGCTCGTTCCTTATCACTGATAGGGCAGCGGTGGCGTAGTCCCAGACAGACCGCTGCTGCTGAAACGGCACCGCATGGAGCCTTCTGCTGGCCGGCGATGCCGCCGTTAAAGGCGGTGGATGACCAGAGCACGTCCTCCGGACCAAGTTCTTCTGCTTCCCACATAACTTGCAGGACGCTCGGCCCTCAGTGAAAGCCTCCATGCATGTGCTCGATTACCCGCTCCAGGGCTTCTTCAAGTGACATCTTGAACGGCATTGCTTGTTGTCCTCCCCATTCGTTATTCGCTACTAATGCTTCTCAATAATCAGTACGCCGTGTGCTTATTGCTACAGTCTGAAGATACGGGCAGCATTGCCGCCGAGTATAGCGTCTACTTCTTCTTCGGTAAAAATGATGCCGTCAGCACCTCTGGTCGTGAGACCTTTGATAATCCCCACCCAATCCTGGTTACTGACTATGGGTTCGAATACAGGGCCGTCAGAGGCAAAGAGCACCTGCTCCGGACCAAGGATATCCAGAATCTCCCGCAGGTAGCGGCGGAAAAGACCTGGCTTACTGACAACCATCAACTGCCACATGGCCAGGTCGCCGGAGATATTACTCTTGTACTTCGCCAGAGCCGCCCAGTCGTGCCACCAGATGTGCCCCATATGGGCAGCAATAATCTCGAGGTTGGGGAAATCGAGAGCGATGTCATCAAGGTAAATCGGCATGGCGTACTTGGCACGGGAACTCGGCAGCGGGGAGCAATGTGTCAGCAGGGGAACGCCCAGCTCATTAGCCACCTCAAGCACTGTATAGGCCTCCGGGCTATTAGGATAGTAGCCGTTATCGGGATGCCACTTCAGGCCGTTCATGCCGAATTCTTCGATACACTTGCGGAACAGGGCAGGGGCTTCGGGTCTTCTGGGGTCGATACCAGCCAGGGAGATGAGTCGGCCGCGGTGTTTGGCGGCAGCCTTCGCGCAGTAATCATTGATGCGCAGGACACGCTCATTGTCTACACCGAAGTCCACGTTATCAACCACGCAGATTGCGGTGACATCAATGCCGTTCTCGTCCATCCGCCTGACAAGTTTGTCGCATTCGGGGTCATCCATCAGGTCACGATAGGCCGGCAGAACATCTTCCAGAGATTTCTTGACACCGCCCCTTTCGGCATCGAGAAGAAGTCCGGATGCCATGTTTCGGGCAATGGCGTCACTGGCAGGCAGACGCATGTAGTGATAATGGACGTCAATAATCAAATACCCTCTCCTTTCCCGGGAACCGGGCTGTCCGCCATCTTGCTCCTGAGACAAAGTTTACAGGCGTTCATTACCTCTGTCAATATGATAGTATGCGTGGTGGAGTTCTTGCGTGGCCAGGTGCCACAGGGACACCGGGCGAGGATTGCTTTATAATGATGCTTGACTGTCATGGAGGTGAATGCTGGCAGCTAACGGTACATCCGGTTACCTGGTGGAACTTAAGGGCGCTTTCATCTCCGGGATAAAGAAGGGCTGGGGCAGCTTTCTCTGGATATGCAAGGTTATCATCCCTGTCTCTTTCCTGGTTATGCTGCTGCAGTGGTCTGGCTGGCTATACCATGCGGAGGTGGTGCTGAATCCATTGATGGGGTGGCTTGGCCTGCCCAGTGAAGCGGCACTGCCGATAATCAGCGGCATGATAATCAATGTATATGCCACCATAGCAACGATGACGGTTCTTCCCTTCAGCATCGGCCAGATGACACTTATCGCCATCTTTGTCTTGATTGCGCATAACCTGATTGTGGAAGGGATTATCCAGCACCGGTCCGGAATCAATGCCGCCAAGGTAACACTGGTACGCCTTGCGGCTGCTATTGTCACTGTGCTTATTGTCTCCCGGTTCCTGGGTGACACATCCGAGAATATTCCCGGAGCGGCGGACCTCGCTACCGGTACCCCGATTCTCGAAGCCCTGGGGCAGTGGGCACTGGACACGCTCATCCTGCTGGCCAAGATATTCGGCATCATTATGGCTATCATGATAGCCCTGGAATCCCTGATGCGGCTCGGCTTGACGGATAGAATGTTCAATGTCTCCCGGCCACTGATGAAGATAATCGGGCTATCCGATAGGGCGGCGATGCTCTGGGTGACCGCGGTTGTCTTCGGTCTCATGTACGGCGGGGCCGTTATTCAGGAAAAGGCAAGGCAAGGGGACTTGACAAAGGCAGAACTGGAGCACCTTCATATCTCAATCGGCATCAACCACAGCATGGTAGAAGACCCGGTCCTGTTCATGGCGTTGGGCCTTAACGGTTTGTGGATGTTGGTGCCCAAACTGGTAATGGCCGCCGTGGCTGTCCACATCTTCCGCCTGGCTGAGTACCTTGGCAGGTCGCTCCGTAGAAGGGGCGGAATGCCCGGGTAGCGGGCATTCCGCTAGTTGTCCAGCCTGGCGGCTGGACAAACATCAGTTGGCCGGTCTGTCTTCTGCCGGAGCATCATTACCTGCTGAGCCGTTCCCACCGGCAGCCGCATAGCTCATGGAATACAGACGGTAGTATATGCCCTGCTTCTGCATGAGCTGTGCGTGACTCCCGATTTCCGCTATTTTCCCGTCATCAAGCACCACCACGCGGTCGGCATCATGTATAGTTGAGAGACGGTGAGCGATGACCAGGGAGGTACGGCCCTTGAGGAGGCGCTGCAGGGCCTGCTGGATGAGTATCTCGGTCTGAGTGTCAACGTTGGCCGTCGCTTCATCGAGCATGAGAATACGCGGGTCAGCCAGAACTGCTCTGGCAAAACTGATTAACTGACGCTGCCCCACACTGAGGTTGCTGCCTCTTTCATGCAGCTCGGTGTCGTAGCCATATTCAAGGCGCTGGACGAAGTCGTGCACACCGACTGTCTTGGCGGCTTCGATCATCTCCTCTTCAGTGGCACCCTCCCGACCGTACATGATGTTCTCCCGTACTGTACTCGAGAAAAGGAAGGGTTCCTGAAGGACGACGCCGATCTGTTGCCTCAGCGACCTCTGAGTGACCATTTTGATGTCATGGCCGTCGATTCTCAGGTGTCCCCCGGTAATGTCGTAGAGCCGGCCGACTAGGTTGATCATGGAGCTCTTCCCTGCCCCGGTCGCACCAACCAGAGCCACCGTTTCGCCGGGGCGTATGTGCAAGTTGATGCCATGCAGTACCTCAAGGCCGGGCACGTACTCAAAGCTGACATCATCGAACTCGATGTCCCCTTTGATGGTAGGCAGGTCGATAGCGTCAGTGACATCGGTTATCTCTGGCTGGGTGTCAAGTACCTCGAATATCCGCTGTCCGCCGGCCATAGCCCGCTGCAACTCCGTATACTGCATGGTAAGGCTCCGTACCGGTTCGAAGAATCGCTGCACGTAGAGGATAAAGGCAACAAGCTGCCCCAGCATCAGCTCTCCGGCGATGGCCTGAGCACCACCGTAGATGATTACCAGTGCCGTGGCACCGCCCATGAGCAATTCAATCATAGGCAGGATACCGGCAGAGAGACGGGCCGCCGAGAGATTGGCACCCAGATTGGCCTCGTTCACGCTGTCGAATCTCCCGTAGTTCTCGGTCTCACGGGACAGGCTCTGGATGACCCTGGCACCGGAGATATTCTCCTGCAGTCCGGCATTGACCACAGATATGGCCATCCGTACACGCATGAAGGCAACCCGGGCATATTTCTGCCAGATGACCAGTACAATCACCATAACCGGGATCATCGTGATAGTAATCAGTGCCAGCCTGGTATTCATGAAGAAGAGCATGAAGACTATGCCTACCAGGCTCAGCACGTCGGCAACGATAACAATGACGCCGCTGGCAAGGACTTCCTGCAGCGCGCCGACATCATTCTGCACGCGCGACATGACACGGCCCACCTCATGTCGGTCGTAGAAGGACATGGAGAGCTTCTGGAGGTGGTTGAACATCTGGGTGCGTAGCTGGAAGAGAACTCCGCGACCGACATAGGCCATGGACAGCAGCTGCAGCCACTGGCTTCCCCAACTCAGCAGCCCATTGAAGATAAAGGCAATGAAAACGAGCATAAGCGATGGATTCGCTATGTCCCATCCTGACAGGTTGCCCTGAGCGATCGGTGTGTCAATGGCATAGCCGATCAGGTAAGGCATTGCCAGCGTTGTCAGCGTGAA
The DNA here is from genome assembly GCA_030667735.1 of Dehalococcoidales bacterium. GTDB lineage: Bacteria > Chloroflexota > Dehalococcoidia > Dehalococcoidales > Fen-1064 > DUES01. The sequence continues at coordinate 126 of DAOUVG010000027.1, read as the reverse complement.
GCCAAGCATTCCCAGTATCGCCAGGACGAAGCGGAGCTTAAAGTCTTTGAGATACTTGAAGAGGCGGGTTATAACTGTTTGGTCGTAGGCTTTGCCGAACTCAATGTCATCAACGAGGTCACCGGC
>DAOUVG010000151.1 GCA_030667735.1 Dehalococcoidales bacterium | reverse complement strand
GATTGGTGTACACACTCCTAAGACTTCCTTGAGCGAATCCAGACCACAGCTGTAGTCGTCTTCAGCAGGGTGCACAAGATATAAGTGGTCGAATATGCTACCCGCGAACGTTGACTGAGTCATAGGTGTACCGCATGGATTGACCAGGTACGCCAGAGCTTCGTCAACACCAGCGTAGTATGGGGGCATCACATGTCCTGGTTTTGATTTCCGAAGACCCTTGAGTTCGTAACCTACTATGAGGCCGCTCGGGCGAACCTCGAGCAGGTCTACATCTGGGGAGAAGCGGAAGTATCTATAGCCTCCGACATCCTTGCTGCCCCTTACAACCTTAAGAACGGTTCCCTTGTTCTGTCGCAGTATCTGTCGCATAAGGATGAAGACAGCATCCTCCGTAAGCGGCAGCCGTCTGTCAATTACGCGCCGTGCGACCTCCCATTCGTGGTAGTCTCTGTCGACACCTCGGCCGAAAGCGCCCTGCCCTATGGTGGTTGTTCTACGCGGCATGTCATTGTCTCACAGACAAGATGGTCAGCGGTGCACAAAGTGTACTTGGTATGCAGGGGAGTGTCAAGTACCCCCACGAACCCCATTAATGCGCACACGTATGATGTACATAACAATGTCCCTCTCACGCACAAGAAGAGGATTCACGTTCAGGTGTAGTTTAGTTCAGCAGGCACGCATTAACCGGGTGCAGGGTAGTGTTGACTTGACACATACTTGACAATAAGTAACAATATATGATAATATCGTATATCTTATAATATTGTATATCAATCAATAACAAGGCTATGAAGTGCCGTTTATAACAATCAAGCAGGCGGCAGAGATGCTGCGAGTGCATCCGAACACAATACGCAACTGGATTAGAGCCGGCATCCTTCGACACTATCAAGTCGGCCGGGGCTACAAGGTCCTGTTGAAGACCGAGGATATAGAACGGGTTTTCAAGGAGACAGAGATAGCGGAACACACGGACAGGGCGGATTAGCTCCTCGCTGATTTCGCCGGCAGTGCCATAAGGAGGTGCACTGATGTACAGTACATACTTGAGACTGAAGGGTTGTCCCAAGTGCGGGGGAGACATACTGGTTGACAGAGTCGTTGAAGGGGATGATGTATGTATACAGTGTGGTTTTCGGGGATTCGCAAGAGCCGCAGACGATGAAGGTTCCGAGGACCAACTGAGGAAGGCGGCACCCCGCGCAGGAAGACCGACTGGCAGCAGGTCCACCAGCAAAGTATAACGCAACGGCCAACAGGCGGCTGATACTGCCGCATGACGACGGGGTGTCTTCTATCAAAGGCTTGCGCAGGTGAGCAGGGCGTATGAGGGGATAGTGTGAGTCTGGTTCTACTCTGCGATAACCTTCCGGGACACCTCCTGGGTACGCTTCGCAAGGTCGGAAATAGTGCACTCGGCGTAGCCGCGTACTGCGCTGAAGAGGCGGTCATTCAGGACGCCCACCCACTTCTGCGGCAGCGCATCGGCACCAAGCATCAGCCCGCAGATTGAACCGGCGGTAGCCCCGTTACAGTCGGTATCCCATCCGCCACGCACGGCAGCAACAATGGTGGCCTCGTAGTCCAGTTTACCCGTCAGCAGTGACATCACGACCAGTGCAGCGTTGTTGATAGTATGTACCGTGTGGTAGTGTCCGTACTTCTCATTGATTTTATCCCAGACCTTTTCCCAATCGGCCAGTTCCCTGCTCCATGCCACCGTGTCCCTGGCAGCTTCGGCAAGCCGACATTTCTCCGGAATCTCGGAGAGGCCGATACGTATCACCTCTTCCACATCATCGGTGGCAAAGGACGCGGCCAGCATTGCCGCAACGAACATCTCCCCGTATATGCCGTTCTTGACGTGGGAGACAGCAGCATCGCGGTAGGCAAACTCGGCGGCCTTCTCCGGCCAGCCGGGGCATACGTAGCCCAGGATATCGGCCCGAATCTGGGCACCTATCCACTCGCGGTAGGGATTGCGGTACGTGGCGGACTCCGGCGGCCATAGCTGATTGACCAGGTTGCGGTAGGCGACCCGCTCGGCGGTATAGGTAAGGTAGTACGACAGCCGGCTGAGCCAGGTGTTGGCTACGTTTTGCGACGTGAAGTCCGGCCCGTGGTTCTCCAGTATGTGAAGGCCCAGCACCGGGTAGTCCATGTCGTCGTCGCGGGCCATATACTGGATTCTGCCCCGGGAACAGTCCGCCATCCGGAGTACAAGCCCGTCCGGGTGATTGTCGACCAGTGGAAAGTAGTCATTGAGCGGCAGGGCATCGGCGAATTGCAGGTAGCTGTCAATCTGTTCCCTTTTCCAGCCCTCGACAGGCTTTCCCAGGATGCAGCCTGCCGCCCGGCCCAGCCAGGCCCCGTGAATACGGTCGAACGCCTGTGCATCGGTGAGCTTACACTCCATACGTCGCGGACCGTCCGGACGTTGTGCGTGGATATCTTCCAGCGTGCACGGTTCTGTGTAGGGAAACGACTCTGCCGGTTGCAGGCCAGCGAGGCCGTGCAGGATGGCATAGAGTTCCACTCCCTTCAGACCGTCGTTCCTCTGTAATGCCTTCTCCACCTGCTCCTCGATAGTTTCGATATCACAGCCTTCCTGCCGACGCTGCACAATCTCGTAGCGGATAAGGTCTGCCAGTTCCTCAAACGTTGCCATTACTTCTATCCTCCCTTGAGTGACCGTGCCGTGATTACACACTGTCCGGATTTGAGAGAAACCTGTCCACCTCGGCGGCGGTGGGCATCGAGGTCTGTGCTCCTCTGACACCGGCTGATAACGCCGCTGCCGCAGATGCCCTTCGTAATGCGTCTTTCACCGGCATGCCGGAGGACAGGCTACAGGCGAAGACCCCGCAGAAGCAGTCGCCCGTCCCGACGGTATCGACGACGCTGATGGGGAAGGCTTCCTGGTGGTATGTCTCCTGGCTGGTGACGAGTAGCGCCCCCTTGTCTCCAAGGGTTACCAGGACGTTGGCAACCCCCCATTGCAGCAGCTCGTTGGCCAGCGCTTCGTTCTCACCGTCACCGACAATGGCCCTCAACTCAGGCTGATTGCAGATAAGATATTCCACAGCCCGAAGCGTTTCACCGGCCGGTCTTTCCTGACAGGCCGGGGCCATATTCCACAGGACTGTCATCCTGCGCTTCTTACATTCTTGAATAATGGCTTCGGTGCTTGCCTGCGGTACTTCGTTCTGGAAGAGGGATACCGCCTTTTCGTCCGGGGAATGCTTCGGAAAGGTAATGTCGTCAGGGGTGAAGAGGAAGTTCGCTCCGGGAGCCACGGCGATAGTGTTTTCCCCGTGCCTGTCCACGATTATCTGGGCGATGCCGGAATGGATACCATTCTTCACGGTAACATTCCGCGTGGAGACACCCGCTTCTTCCAGGCTGGTCATTCTATCGCGGCCGGGAGCATCATCGCCCACACAACCGAACATCTCGACGGCTGCTCCTGCCCGTGCTGCGGCCACTGCCTGGTTGGCGCCCTTGCCACCGGGGAAGGTCTCAAAGCGGCCACCGGTCACCGTCTCTCCCGGCACAGGCAGGGTTTCGACATAGGTAACAAGGTCAGTATTGATGCTGCCGAAGACCAGTACTCGTCCCACTGCCGTATATCTCCGCTGTACCTGCTGACTACCCGGGTGGCACTGACTACTTAAACACGGAGAAGTAGTGCTCGAAGAACCGCGCGCTGTCCACCTGCAGGGCTACATCGTGTTTCCCTGCGTCATCCGGTATCCAGAGTGTCATTCCCGCCAGTCCCGGACTGGCAAGCTCTACCTCTACGGTCCCTTTCTCGAATCCGCAGATACGGTCGTCAAAGATAGTCGTCGCTGCCAGAGGGTCATGAAAGGTGACGATTTCTCTTCCCTGAAACCATGCCTCCGCAAAGTCCAGTACCGGCCGGTGCAGTTCGTGTGTGAGCCGCTCTCGGAACTGCTGCACGGACATGGTTACCTGGCGGGTTACATCAAGGCCGATAGAACGGTGTATGTCGGAAGTGGTCCGGTACACTATCTCCAGAGCGTGGGGGTCGCAGAGAGCATTCCACTCTCTCCGCGGGATACCAGCTTGTAGATTACTGAACGACCCGCACATCATCACCAGGCCTCTGAGGAGAGAGGGAATACCAGGGTCTATCTTGAAGAGGAGGCCGATATTGGTTAGCGGGCCGACAGCGAGTAGAGTAACCTCCCCGGGGTGTTCGCGGATTGTCCGCCGCAGGAACTCTACGGCCTGTCCCCGGGGGAACTCTCTGTCATACTCCCATTTCTGGAGTGCGACGGCCTGCGGTGCCTGTTTCTGTTTCTGTGGAATGAGCAGGGGTTCCTCACAGCCGGGGTAGATGGGGACTTCCTTCCCGGCGACTTTGCAGAGGACGCTTGCCAGCATGGCCCGCCGGTCAGCTTCACCGGTAACTGTGGTTATGCCCAGAAGTTCACATTCCGGTTGGGCAAGAAGATATGCCAGGCAGACGGCATCATCAATATCGGAGCCGATATCCGTATCAAAGAGGACCTTTACTGTCACTGCATTTCTCCCTGTCTCTCCCGACTACTTGTGGCGTGTTTATCATTGATTGTGAGGATGACCTGCGGGTGAACCGGGTCTGTGGCGTCCCTGGCAGGATTCGAACCTGCGACCCGCTGCTTAGAAGGCAGCCGCTCTATCCAGACTGAGCTACAGGGACACATGAATCACACGTGAATTCTACGACAAAACACATGACAAAACAAGTCGTCGAATTGACTCATAATAAATGTTACCGAAAGTGGTATCGTT
>DAOUVG010000086.1 GCA_030667735.1 Dehalococcoidales bacterium | reverse complement strand
TTATTGGGACTCTGCTAATGGAATATGAGATTGCGGCATCCACGTGAATAGTGTTGACGAGGCAGAATGACGTTAGCAGAATCCAAAACCAGATTCTGCCGGTGTCCCCCAGATATAATCTTTACCCCCTTCCTCGGTAGGAAGGGGAAGTCGTCGCCCCTTCTTAGGGGCGCTCGCACGGTTTGGTTGAAAGGGTTTTTCATCACCCTGCCGGTTTCCACCGACGAAGAACCAGGAGAGGGACGAAAGATGCAAATCAGGAAAGTATACCAGGAAGTGAACCCGGGACTGCTGTACGACGAGATAAAGGACTTCGTTCAGAAGCAGGATGTAGTGATAGGCGAGGCCAAACTGGTGGCGTACTCCATGCCCAGTGACTCCTCATCATTCATTTACCGTGGTACGATTACCTTCAAGAGCGTCCGGGAAGGTGAGGAAGGAAAAGAGTATCTCCGGGCTCACATCGTGGGTCTGGACAAAGGCGAAACGAAGCTGATAATAGACATTAATGAGGAGCTCTTTCCTTCGGAGAAGGTTTCCCGCCTGCAAGAGGACCTGGATTTCTTCTTCGGTTCTTACGAAGAAGAGGATGACTGAGGTGCTCCGGGAGCGTTCCGGTGTCCCCTCGGAATGAAAATACGGACCCCGCCGGCTAGCCTTCGGTCTCTGATGATTTTCCGCGGAACCGCGGATAAAAGATAGAGACGACTATCAGGACCAACCCAATGCCCAGGAGACCCAGGCTGAGTGTTTGCAGGGGGGCTGCAAAATCAGTGATGAGCAGTTCAGGCAAGCCCCGGACTGCCTGCGGTATATCCAACTCGGCCATGTTTGCTACGGCAAAGTTCTTACCGAGGATGATGGCGGCAAACTCTATGGCCCCACAGACCAGCGCAGTGATACCAAGCTGGAGACAGGCCCCTTTCACCCGGCGATGCAGGGCGATAATTGCCAGGACACAGACTCCTATCAATGCCAGCAATCCCATGTACCCGTTCAGGAAGTAGCCGATAAACTGCTTCGGTTCCTCAAGTGCTTCCTCAGCCTCTTGCACGCCTTTGGCGATCTCGCTTCTCATCTCGGTGAGGGCGTCTTCGGCATCAGCCAGTGCTGCCGCTATCTGTTCGGGTATCTCGCTGCCGAACATCGTCTCGTCAAGCTCGAAGGTCGAAGGGATTGATTCCATTACTTCAGAGAGATATTCATCAAGCCGCTGGTCGCGTTCGTCCTGCGGCAGCAACTCCACCTCGGCAGGCAGGAAATCCAGCAAGGTGTCTCTCAGGATGCCCTCTATGTTATCTATAACCGGCCCCAGGGAGATTGTTATGTCCAGTGTCTGCACCTGTCCCAGCAGGTAGTCCAGTACCGCGTCTACGTTGGTGCTCATGGCTTCCGTGATGGATGGCCCCAGGGCAGCCACGGCCTCCTCCAGCCTGTCAGTGGGGATGTCCATGTCTTCAGGAATGTGGCCGGTGATGTTATCAAGGAGGAAATCCGACGAGAGGTAAGAGATATCGAGTTCGCCCAGGAGGGTAGTGACGAAGTCGGTACTCAGCACCGTGTCCCGCAGTATTGTTACCAGGTCCACGCTGTCCGTCTCTTCCAGGAGGTATTCAAAGATGGGGTCAACAGCCGCCGCTATGCGGGTTTTTAACTCGGCTTCTTGCTCGGAGATAGTGCTGACCAGGGCGCCGGCAAACTCCTCGGGCAGTGCTTCGATAACAAACGTCTCCGTGATGTCCGCCATCTCCACCTTATCGAGCACGGATTCGATAAAGGTGGCATTGAGGAAGGTATTACCCATTACCTGCCGCAGTTCGGGGTCATCCTTCTTTCCCCTGAGGTAGTCACCCACGGACTGAATAACGCTCTTGAGTTGCTCCTTCACGACAGGTTCAATCTCGTAGACAGCGCTGATGATAGCCGTCTCCAGTTCCGGAGGGAAGGCTTTCTCCTCGTCAACCTGTTCGCTGAGGACGTCGCTCACAATTGAGGACACCTCTATCCGGTCAATTTCGGCGCCGATGAAGGCGGGGTTCAGCACGGTACTGTTCAGCGTGTTCCCCGGACCCAGGATGATGAGCGACAGGAAGAGTAGAAAGCCAAAGAGACTGAGGGCTAGACTTTTTAGTACTCTCATGGTTAGGCGGATTATAGTTGAAGCTAATGCCCGATGTCAACACCCGGCTAGTGTAGTGTCGGTGTTCTACGATATTGTCACCATCTAACTGTTCTGGGAAAATGTCACCATGAAGAAGATGGTGGTATTGAACAGGAAAGAGCAGAGGAGGTTAGTGGTATTAAACCACGCGGAGGTAATGCTTTGTCCTGGCAACCACTCCAGATGTGAAGAGCCACCAGCCGTCCGTACTGCGCCTTACCCGTGCACCCTCAGTCCGGGGATGCTATAATGCCAGATATGAAGGTGGGTGAACTGGGCGAATTCGGGCTGATAGAACGCCTTAATGAGATGATTCCCCGCGGTCGGGGCAGACCGACGGCAGCCCGTGAGCGGCTTATCATAGGTATTGGTGATGATGCCGCCGCCTGGTACGGCGATACCTCCATCCAACTGGCTACCGTAGATTCCCTCATCCAGGACGTCCATTTCTCCCTGAATACCGCCTCCTGGGAAGAGGTTGGCTGGAAGTCACTGGCAGTGAATGTGAGCGATATTGCCGCCATGGGCGGTCTGCCCGGATATGTCCTGATATCCCTGGGCCTGCCCGGAGATACCGGGGTTGAGGATGTTATGTCCCTCTACCGGGGGATGATTGACCTGGCCGGGGAATACGAAGTAGACATCATCGGTGGCGACACCGTCAGTGCGCCCCAGGTAGTCATTAGCGTTACCGTCCTGGGGAGTACCGGTAGCGGGGGCGGGCAGATACTGACACGGTCGGCAGCGCGACCCGGAGACCTGATAGCCGTCACCGGTACCCTGGGGGCTGCCGCTGCCGGTGTGGAAATGCTCGAAAAAGGCCTGACGTTTGAACCCGGAGCCACCGCTTCCCTGAGAAAGGCCTGCCTTCGTCCCCGTCCTCGTGTAGCCGAAGGGCGGTTACTGGTCGAGCACGGTGTGAAGGCCGCCATCGATATCAGTGACGGGTTGATTGCCGACCTTAACCACATCTGTCAGGAGAGCCGGGTTGGCGCGCGGGTGGAGGTTGACCGTGTGCCTATCTCACCTGCGGTCAAGGAGTGCTTCCCCGACCGTGCCCTGGAACTGGCGCTGTCGGGAGGCGAAGACTACGAGCTGCTTTTCACCGCGGCTGCCGATAACATAGACCGCGTGAGGACGGCTGTCTCGTGTCCGATAACCGTTATCGGGGAGATAACGGTTATCAGGGAGATAACTGCCGAAGGAGTCAACGAGACCGTGTTGGTTGATAGTCACGGTAATCCCGTCAGCCTGCCCGGGACGGGCTGGGACCATTATAACGCGGCACGAAACCAGAAATGATGTGCTTTGACCTGACCACGCACAGTCCGGAAGAAACCCAGGCACTCGGCAGAGCTATGGGGGCACTAGCCCGGCCGGGTGATGTCTTTCTCCTCGTCGGGGAGCTGGGCACGGGCAAGACCTGTCTCACCCAGGGTATTGCCTGGGGACTGGACATCAGGGAATACACAATGAGTCCTACCTTCGTTATCATGAGGGAGCTATACGGGCGGCTCCCCCTGTACCATATCGACCTTTACCGACTGGATAATATCGAGGAGGTTGCCGACCTCGGACTGGATGACTACCTGTACGGGAAAGGAGTCTGCGTGGTGGAATGGGCGGAGAAAGGCCTGAGCGTGATGCCACCGGAGCACCTGCTGGTGGATATTAAATACCTTCCCGGTACGGAGCGCAGCTTTCGGCTCCAGCCTTCCGGCCAGCGTTACCAGGAGATGCTGGTAGAGATGAGAAAGACATTGCCCGGCACACAGGAACGATAACCGATGCAGCTTGCCATAGATACTTCGACGGATACCGCCAGTCTGGCACTGGTCCGGGACAGCGACGTAGTCGCCGAGCTAACCTGGCGTTGCGGACAGAACCATACCCGGCAGTTGCTGCCCAACCTGGAGCACCTGCTGCGCCAGTTCGACTTGAGTCCGCAGGCATTGACCGGCATCATCGTCGCTCGGGGGCCGGGCAGCTTCAACGGACTGCGGGTCGGCATCAGTGTCGCCAAAGGACTGGCGTTCAGCCTGGGGGTTCCGATTGTCGGCATCAGCACCCTGGAAGTGGAAGCCTATCAGCACGCCGGGACCGGCCTTCCCGTCTGTCCGGTATTCAACGCCGGCAGGGGGGAGGTATCCACCGCCACGTACCGGCGCAGGAGAGGCAGGTGGCTCCAGCTTGCCCCGGAGCACATCTCCACTATCGAGGCGCTCTGTTCCGGTATTACCTCAAAGACAGTGTTCTGTGGCGAGTACGTGACAGTCATTGCGGAGCAGTTGCGGCAGCACCTGGGGAGCAAGGCCGTCATCCCCTCGGCAACAACCGGTCTGCGGCGGGCTGCTTTCCTTGCCGAGCTTGGTCTCAAACGCCTGGCAGCCGACGACACTGATGACGCGGCTACACTGCAGCCGCTCTACCTGCGCAGGCCGTCGATTACCAGGGCCAAGCGCCGGTGAGAAACATCGTTTCATACGTTACAATCTATGCACAATATTGCTTACGGGATACCGAATCAACTACTGTAGGAGCTTGAAATGGAGAGGTCTCTGGTTCTGATTAAACCCGATGCAATGGAGAGGGGGCTGGGTGGTGCGATTATCGGGCGCTTGCAGCAGCAAGGGCTGAAGCTGCTGGCACTGAAGATGCTGCACATGGACGAGGCCCTGGCGAAACGACACTACGCCATCCACGAGGACAAAGCATTCTTTGAGGAACTGGTCAGGTACATCACGTCTACGCCCATAATCGCCAGTGTTTTCGAAGGTGAGAACGCCGTGGACACAATCCGGCAGGCGATGGGTACTACCGACCCGGCTAAAGCAGAAGCAGGCACGATACGGGCCGACTACGGTCTGGATATCCAGCGAAACGCGACCCACGCTTCCGATGCGCCTGAGACTGCCCGGGTGGAGATTGCGCTATTCTTCACCGAAGACGAGCTTTTCGGCTACTGAGACCCCCCGATTCTTTAAATCGGCAGTCACTGAATCCGGACTACGGGGATAGCATGACTCCATAGCTCGTCCAACTGGTAGTACTCGCGCTCGGCGGGGGCAAAGACGTGCACAACAACCTCTCCGAAGTCGAGCAGAAGCCAGCCTGAGTCCAGGTCACCCTCGCGGTGATGGGGTTTAAGGCCCTCTTTCTTCAGCGTCTCCTCAACCGCGTCCTGGATGGCATCAATCTGCCTCTCGCTCTCGCCGCTGCATATCACGAAGTAGCTGGCGAAGTTACAGATGTGGTCCACATCGAGCAAGACAATATCAGAGGCCTGCTTTTCGCTGGCGGCTTCTACTGCTTTCCGTGCTACTTCTATCCCTTCCAGACGCCTACCCCCGGATAAGACCCTGTTCAAGCAATATTATACCACACCCTGGACGGACACCGGGTATCACTGCGAGGAACACAGCGACCCGCCACTGATCTGAGTGGCGCTGCCTCTTCTCTTTGCTCAGAGCTTCGGCTTGTGATGACAGGCAGGATGAAGGCCCTCCTTGCCTTGACACAAGATAGGGCCCAAGATATGATGCCGGTAAGTCAGGGAGGTCAGTAAGAATGACAGGGTTGCTCTTCGGCACTGCCGGTACCCCCCGTAGCGCGGAAGTGAAATCTACCATCGGTGGGATTGAGCGAGCGGCCGAGCTCGGGCTGGGCTGCCTGGAGCTTGAATTTGTACGGGGTGTCCACATGGGCGAGGCAGTTGCTCATAAGGTGGCCGAAACTGCTACCCGGAGCGGGATAAGGCTGACTGCCCACGCTCCATACTACATCAACCTCAACGCTCGCGAGCCGGACAAGGTAAGAGCCAGCCAGGAGAGAATTCTGAAGACCGCCCGTGTCGGTGCCATGTGTGGTGCCGTCAGCGTGGTCTTCCACGCTGCCTTCTACATGGGTGACCCGCCGGAGCAGGTCTACGAGACGGTGAAGAAAAATCTGGCTGAAGTGCTGGATGAGCTTGATGCGGAGGGTAACCGGTTGTGGATTCGACCGGAGGTTATGGGCAAGCCCAGCCAGTTCGGAGACCTGGAGGAGATACTGAATCTCTCCGTTGAGCTGGAAAGGGTCGCTCCCTGTATTGACTTCGCTCACTACCATGCCCGGACCGGCAGATACAATTCATACGACGAATTCAGCGCCATCCTCTCGCGTATCGAGGAACGGCTGGGCAGGGCGGCCCTGGACGAAATGCACATCCATGCTGCCGGGATTGCCTACGGCGACAAGGGAGAGAGGAAGCACCTGGACCTTGAGGAATCGGACCTGGCGTACATTGAACTGATGAAGGCTCTCCGGGACCATGATGTCAAGGGGATGCTGGTCTGTGAGAGTCCCAACCTGGAAGGGGATGCCCTGCTTCTGCAGGAGACCTACCGGGGCCTTGAGAAAGCGGCCTGATATCTGCTGCTGCGGGCTGTCTCCGCTTGAAAGGCCCCGGGGCCGTAGGGGAACGTATAATTGCCGTGACAGTACACGGGCTTCCCCGCTTGGCGTTATTCTGGTATAATGAGTCTATCTGGGTTAGCACCGGTTGTGCTAGCTATTGA
>DAOUVG010000008.1 GCA_030667735.1 Dehalococcoidales bacterium | reverse complement strand
GCAGATGGGGAACGTCAGTACCCAGGCGGACACTATATTACCTGCTACACCCCAGCGTACCGCAGATAGTCTTCTCGTGGCACCCACACCCATGATGGATGAGCTTATGCAGTGGGTAGTACTTACCGGAATACCAAAGTGAGAGGCTACTTCGATTACTGTCGCGGCGGCTGCCTCGGCGGCGAAGCCGTGCACCGGCCGTAACTGGGTTACCCTCATTCCCAGCGTCTTTATTACACGCCAACCCCCAACAATTGTGCCCGTGCTGATAGAGAGTGCTGACAGGATTATTACCCACAAGGGTACATTATCCCAGAGACCGGTATTGCCCGTATAGATAACCAGCCCCATTGTGATGACGCCGATGGGCATCTGGCCGTCATTCTTACCGTGGCTGTAGGCCATGAAGGCGGCTGTGAGCCACTGCAGCCGACCGAAGATAGTCCTCATTCTCTCGGGTGCGAGCCGCCGGAGAAGCCACAACAGGATAACCATCAGCATAAAGCCGCCGATGAAGCCCAGAACGGGAGCAGCGGCCACAGAAGAGCCAACCTGTGCTATTTTACCCCAGACTACAGCCTCGGTGCCGGCGATGGCAATTCCGGCCGTGGCCAGCCCGGCAATAAATCCGTGCGTGATACTTACCGGCAGGCCAAGGTAGGTGGCAACGGCTCCCCATACGATAACCGACATCAGAGCGGCAACAACCGTAAGGTTGCACATCGCGTCCGGAATGAGGATTCCCTTGCCGATGGTCTTGGCAACCTCCAGGCCTGTGAGGGCGCCTGCCATATTCGCCACGGCGGCTAATAATATGGCATTCCTGGGAGAAAGGACACGCGTACCTACAACAGTGGCAATTGCATTAGCGGCGTCATTGAAACCATTGACCAGACCAAACCCAATGGCCAGGAGAATTATAAAGATGAGGATAACCAAGGAGGAATCAGGCATGCTTGAGAGCTACCCCTTCAATTACGTCGGCTACATCCTCACACCGGTCAGTGGCACTCTCCATGTGCTCGTAGATTTCACGCCATTTAATTACGTGGGCCATGTCCGTGGAGTCCTCGAAGAGTTCCGCCAGCGCGGCGCGGTAGACAACATCGGCGGCATTCTCTAACCGGTTGATTTCTACACATTTGGTCAGGGTCTGTTTCAGCCTGGCCTTGTGCCGCAGGTCGAGCACTGCATTCTGCACCTCGGTAGCTGCCTGGACGATGATATCGGCCAGCTCTCTGGCCCTTTTCCCCGGCCGGCCCACCTTGTAGATGAGCATGTCCCCGGTGGCGGCATCTATAAAGTCCATGATATCATCCAGGCTCTTGGCCAGCAGGGCGATGTCTTCACGGTCGAAGGGAGTAACGAAAGTGCGGTGCAGGCGGGCAATTATCTCGTGAGTGATACTGTCACCGTGGTGTTCCAGTTCCTTTATCTCGGAAACCCTTTGCTCGATGCACTCCCAGGTATCGACCAGGTCCTTCAGTACTGTGGCTGCTTTGACGATGTTGCTGGCGCCGTCCTCAAAGAGGCCAAAGAATTTTTCCTCACGGGGTATAAATGGGATTCGGAACATTGGCGGTCTTCCTCCTCTGTGGTTCCGAAGTGGCCGGGGGCGATGAAGTTTGAAACCCAAACTCCACCGAGTACCAGTTTAGGTAACATGTATACCATTGTCAAGTCGATGAGGTACACAGTGTGCTCTCGTTCAGATAGAAGGGTGACAGGCACTCTCCGGTAGCTGCCGGTATTGGCTGTACTGGAGTGTCACTGATGTCCTCGACATCGCATAATGCATCGTTGACAGGACTGTTTGTGTCGGAGTATCATATAGCCGTTATGTACCATGCATCCCGCCAACCGTTACGTGTCTGGCGGAAGCCTGTTCTGAGGGCGTTCATTGGGTATTGAGGTAGATATAACACTATGAGCAGAAACAGGTTAGAAGAGTTCGCACCAGTGTTTTACCCGAAATCGCATGCAGTTATTGGTGCTTCGGCAAGTGTGCTCAAGTTCGGCGGCAGATTCCTGAAGACGCTGCTTAACTTTGGCTACAGCGGCAAGGTCTATCCGGTGAACCCGCAGGAGAGTGAGGTTCTCGGACTGAAGACATATGCCAGGGTCGGTGATATCCCTGAGCCGGTGGAGTTTGCATCTATTGCCGTTCCCGCCCGTGCCGTCCCCGGAGTGGTTGAAGAGTGTCTGGCCAAAGGAGTGAAGGCTGTCCAGGTACTCAGCGCCGGTTTCCGTGAACTGGGCGAAGAGGGGGCGAGGATGGAGAGGGACCTGGCATCGATAGCGGGGCGGGGTCTCCGTATCGTCGGGCCTAACTGTTTTGGGGTCTACTGCCCTGGTGGCGGGATGACTATCCTGCCAGGAGAGAATCTGTCCAGGGAAACCGGGTCGGTAGGTTTTATCAGCCAGAGCGGCGGTTATGCCATCCGGGTGCCACGCCGGGCCGACGGCCTTGGGATAAGGTTCAGTAAAGCGGTCAGCTACGGAAATGCCTGTGACATTAACGAATGCGACCTTCTGGAGTACTTCCTTGAGGACCCGGAGACAGACATCATTACTGCCTACCTGGAGGGGGTAAGAGATGGCCCCCGGTTCTTCAGGGTTCTTAAAGAGGTGTGCCGGACCAAGCCGGTGATTATCTGGAAGGGTGGCCTCACTCAGGGTGGTGCCAGGGCGGCACAGTCCCACACCGCATCACTGAGTGGCGAGGAGGCAATCTGGGAAGCCGTCTTCCGGCAGACCGGTGCTATCCAGGTAAACAACCTCGAAGAACTGCTGGACACCACGCTGGCCTTTATTCACCTTGAGCCTCAGATGGGGCGCCGGATATGTTCCGTTGGAGGTGGTGGTGGGATTGGCGTTGCTGCGGCAGACACCTGGGAGAGGGCAGGGTTTTCCGTACCGCTTTTCTCACCGGAACTGGAAAAGAAGCTGCTGGCGATAATACCCGCAGCAGGTACCAGTGCCAGGAACCCGGTGGATGTCGGCGGTCCGTTCCCGATGCCACCCATGCTCAGGGCCGTCCTGGAGACGGTATGCACCGATGCCGACATTGACATCCTGGTGGTGGATGAAATAGAGATGGCCTCGGCACTGCCTGGCAGCAAGCAGCAGTTCCGGCCCCCGGAACTGCTCGGGGAGACGATGCAGATTCCGCTGGACATTAAGGACAGGTTCGACAAGCCAGTGGTAATAGTGATGCCAGTAGAGGCTGTCTCTACCGATTCGCTGGAGTCCGAGGGCGAGCGGCGCAAGATACGTGATTTCTACCTTCAGAACGGGATTCCTGTTTACCTGACAAAGGAGCGTGCCGCAAAAGCCCTGGCTAATTTGACCGGATACTACCGGCACCGCAATGCCGTGCTTTCATAACTGGAAGAAATGATTGAAAAGAGGGGGGATAAGGAATGCTGGTCGTAGCGTGCGTAAAGCAGGTGCCGGACACCACCCAGGTCAAGATTGACCCTGAGACCGGTACCCTTATTCGGGAAGGCGTACCCTTTATTATCAACCCGTTTGATACCCACGCGCTGGAGGAATGTCTGCGGCTGAAAGACGAGTACGGGTTCCGGGTTGCCGCCATATCTATGGGGCCACCGAACACCGAGGTCACTCTGCGGAAAACGTTGGCTCTGGGTGTGGATAGAGCCATTCTTCTCAGCGACCGCGTATTTGGTGGTGCCGATACGCTGGCCACCAGTATGGTTATTGCCGAGGCGGTAAAGAGGCTTGCCCAGGAAGAAGAAGTGGCCATGGTTATCTGTGGCAAGCAGACCATTGACGGTGATACTGCCCAGGTAGGCCCTGGTATCGCCAGCAGGTGCGGGTATTCGCAACTCACGCTGGTCGACCAGATCAAGAGTGTGGACGTTGATGCGCGGAAGATGGTGGTCAGGCGCAAGCTGGAGGGGCGCTATGAAATCGTGGAGGCAGCACTGCCTGCGGTGCTGACCGTGGTCCGGGAGATTAACCGCCCCCGTTACCCCACGGTTCCGATGCGGCTCAAGGCTGAAGAGGCTGAAGTCGTGCTGTGGGATAACAAGGTAATGCAACTCGACGAAACGGCTATCGGTCTGAAGGGTTCGCCTACTCAGGTGCGGCGCATCTTCTCACCGGAAAGGGTCAAGGGCGAGATACTCGGTGACGGGATGAACGAACCTGGAGAAGCTGCCCGGCTACTCGTTGATACTCTGGTCAGTAAGGATATAGTTTCTCCGTAAAGGTAGGGTATATGGAACAGAAGAAAAAGAAGGTAAAGAAACCTCTGGGCGTTGCCCGCCTGATACCCGGCAAGTGCATTGCTTGTGGCGCCCGCTGCGAGAGCACCTGCAAGGTCGAAGCAGTAGTGATGAACGACGCCGGTGAACCGGTCTTCGATATCGAGAAATGTACCGGCTGCCAGCGCTGTGTTCGTATTTGCCCTTCTGATGCAATTGAGATTTACTTCACACCGGAGCAGCAGAAGATACTGGATGAGCTTGCCAAAGAAGGGGTTGCCGAGGTGGAACCTGAAGTTGAGGAGGTGGACGAGGAGGAGACACGGATTAAGGCCAGGCTGAAGGAGTACCATGGTGTCTGGGTCTTCGTGGAGCAGATAGACAGCGAGGCAGCCGGTGTCTCCTGGGAGCTACTCGGCGTTGGTGCCAACCTTGCCAAAACCCTCGATGTGGAGTTGTGTACCATGGTCATCGGGGACAAGGTGGAGGAACTCTGCGGGGAATCCTTTGCCCACGGGGCGTCAAAGGCCTACCTGATGGATGACCCGGTATTCCATCACTACCGTACTATTTCATATACCCGCGCAATCTGTTACCTGGTAGGCAAGTATAAACCGGAGATAGTGCTCATTGGCGCTACCGGCCTGGGTAGAGACCTGGCTGGTGCCGTGGCCACCGAGCTCAGGACAGGACTGACCGCGGACTGTACCGGACTGGCTATCGATGAGAACCGCTTTCTCCTGCAGACGCGGCCTGCCTTCGGCGGTAATATCATGGCAACAATTATGACGGAACGCACGCGACCGCAGATGGCCAGCGTGCGACCTCACGTGATGCCTATGCCGGATAAGGACCCTTCGCGCAAGGGAGAGATTGTTCGTGAGTTCCTGGCTATCAGCGAGGAGGATATCGGGGTAAAGGTGCTGGAGGTACATGACCTCCGCAGTGATGCTGCCGAAGATATCGATATCGCTGCTGCTGATATTATCGTTGCCGGCGGACGGGGCATGAAGTCGAAGGAGAACTTCCAGGTACTGCAGGAGCTGGCAGATGAGCTGGGCGGTGTCGTCGCTGCCTCTCGTAGTGCCGTAGAAGCCGGCTGGCTGCCGCCGGAGCGCCAGGTTGGACAAACCGGAAAGACGGTTAGACCCAAGATATACATCGCCTGCGGCATCAGTGGCGCTATTCAGCACCTGGTGGGCATGCAGGACTCCGATGTGATAATCGCCATCAATCGCGACCGGCAGGCGCCTATCTTCGAGGTAGCCACCTACGGTATTGAGGGTGATCTCTTTCAGGTGGTCCCGGCGATAACCAGTCACATCAGAGAACTACATGCTCAGAAGAAGGCTTAGCCTGATGATGTTCTCTTTGCAGCAGTCAGTCTGCCATAGACCGTCCAGTAAAGAAGGAGGGTGCTCGTGATGAATCCCGTGAGTGATATGGGAGCAGCAGGGTTTCTGATATTCTGGGGTTTAACCGCCCTGGCTGCCGGTATTTTCATCGTCAGGGGATATCAACTTGTCCAGTACATATACCTGGGGAGGAATGTTGGTGAATCCAAACTGACCCTCGGGACGATTATAGGGGCTATCTGGCACCTGATTTTACAGCAGTGCCAGTTTAAGAACGTCCGCCGTAAGGACTGGTCCGGCCTCGGTCATTCTTTCATGGTCTGGGGCTTTCTGTGCTTTGTTATTTATTACTTCCTCTTTATTGTTATTGCCTCCGGTTTCGGTATCGCGGAGACGATGGAGAATAACGCTTTCTACGTTATCTGGTGCTGGGTAACCGATATCATTGCCCCCTTCATTGTTATTGGGGTGATATGGGCTGTTATCCGACGCTATATCGGCAAGCCGGCACGGTTGAAGGGGCAGCTGACCTGGGAAGCAATATTTATACTTATGACCGTTATTATCCATCCTATTACTCATGTTGGCAAGATTGCCACGCAGATTGCCGCCGGGCACGCTCCCGCGGGGCTGGGTCTGGCCACACCGCCGATAAGTACGGCGGTGAGTAACATGTACGCCGGTCTGACCTCTCTGGAAGCGTCGCACGCTTTCTGGTTCTGGAGTCACTGGGTATTTGTACTTCTCGTCTTAGCCATTATTGGCTATACGCGTTACCTGCACGTGGTGGCTGCCATCATCAATGACGTACTTCAGCCCAAAACCAAGAACATGGTTGAGCGGATTGACCTCAAGGACCGGGCAACCTTCGGGGTGTCCCGGGTGGACGGCTTTTCCCGGAAGCAGCTCCTCGATGTTTATGCCTGTGTTGTCTGCGGTTACTGCCAGGAGAACTGTCCCGCAAACCTGACGGACAAGCCCCTCAATCCCCTCCTGATTATTAGTGACATCAAGACTAACCTGATGACCAACGGTCCAGCTCTGCTCAAGAAGCAGTCGCCTTCCCTGGGCCTGATTGGTGACGGCGGTGAAGGCACAATATCCGAGGACGCCATCTGGGCCTGCACTACCTGCGGGGCCTGCATGGAGGTGTGCCCGGTGTACATCGAACACATACCTAAGATTGTAGACATGCGGCGTGAGCTGGTGCAGGTGCAGGCCAAATTCCCCGAGGAACTCCTTAACCTTTTCGAGAACACGGAACAGCGCAGTAACCCCTGGGGCATTGCCCCCAGTGACCGCGATAAGTGGGCGGCCAATATTGATGCGCAACCCTTCGAGGAAGGTAAGACCGAGTATCTCTTCTACGTGGGCTGTGCCGGTGCCTTTGATTCCCGTGAGCGGCAGGTAAGCCTGGCGATAGCCAGGGTCCTGGATGCTGCCGGAATATCCTGGGGCATACTGGGCAGGGACGAAGCCTGCTGCGGCGATAGCCTGCGTCGCCTTGGCAATGAGTATGTCTATGACCAGTTGGTGAAGCAAAACCTGGCCACGTTCAAGGAGAGGGGGGTCAAGAAGATAATCACAGAGTGTCCTCACTGCTACACTACTCTGAAGAACGACTACCGCCAGTACGGTGCGGAGCTGGAAGTCATTCACCACACCGAACTGATTAACCGGCTGCTGACCGAAGGAAGGCTGAAGCTGAATGGTACCGGTGGAGACCTGGGAAATGTGGTCTTCCACGATTCCTGCTACCTGGGTCGCCATAACGATATCTACGAAGCCCCCCGTCAGGCGCTGGCCGCGGCTACCGGTCGTGCTCCGATAGAGATGGAGCGCCACCACAACCGTGCCTTCTGCTGCGGTGCCGGTGGTGGTCGGATGTGGATGGAGGAGAGCACCGGTAAGCGGATAAATATCGTCCGCGTCGAGGAAGCCCTGGAGAAAGACCCGGAGACAATCTGCGTCTGCTGCCCGTATTGCATGGTGATGTTTGAGGACGGGCTCAAGGATATGGATGCTGATGACCGTGTGAAGGTGCTGGACCTGGCAGAGATTGTTGCCGCAAGGTTGAAGTAGTGTGTGCTGCCGTGTATAATCTTTGACTACTGCCACTATATGCAATATGCTGGTAGCAGGCAACGTGATGTTGACTGCTGGTAAAACTGAATAGGAAACCCTGGGGGTGCCCGAGCGTGAGCGAGGGCTGAAACGGAGCGCAAGTCCGGTGAGAATCCGGCACAGTTCCGCCTGCTGTATCCGGGAGTGATGAACTCCGGGAAGTCAGAACACCGGCCTCCAGTTCTTTGACACCTCCGCGGAGATGGAGGAGGGAGGCTTTGAAGTACACGAGTCCCCTTGTTCTGCCGATGAGGGGACTCTTTCTTTTTGAGGAGCGGTAGATATGGCGAGTAAACCAAGGCGACGCAGGCGGCTGGCCTCTGTCCTGCTGTTACTGGCGGGCGGACTGGTCCTGGCGTTCTTCCTGGCCAGTGCCTTCGGAGCGGTAACTATCTCCCTGTCTGATATATGCAAGATGCTTCTCAATAAGCTGGCCTTCTTCGATTTTCCGGACACGTGGCGGGCGGTTGAGGAAACAATACTTTTCCAGATACGGATGCCGCGAGTCGTGGGTGGTGCCCTGGTGGGGGCAGCCCTGGCGACAGCCGGAGTGCTTTTCCAGGGACTGCTTCGGAATCCCATGGCGGACCCATACATCATCGGTACCTCATCGGGGGCTGCCCTGGGAGCGACAATTGCCATGGTCCTGCCGATTAACATGGCCTTCCTCGGCTTTGGCCTGGTGCCGCTGGCGGCCTTCGGGGGTGCCCTGGCCGCCGTTTTCATTGTGTATAACCTGGCGCGTGTTGGCGGTAAGACACCCATTGTCAGTATGCTTCTGGCCGGGTTCGTTGTCAGTGCTCTACTGGCAGCAATAATATCTTTTATGATGGCGATAAGTGACCGGCTGGACCTGAACATCCGCTCCGTGTACTCGTTTCTCATGGGCCACATATCGGTGGTTGGCTGGAGCCAGATTGCCGTTATCGCCCCGCTGGTCATCGGCGGCATCATTATTGCCCGGGCATTTGCTCACCATCTCAATGCCTTCTCTCTGGGTGAAGAGGGTGCCGCCTACCTGGGCATTGAGGTGGAGCGGGACAAGGTGCTTATCCTGGCAGTGGGTTCTCTGCTGACGGCAGCCGCGGTGTCCATCGGTGGTCTGATAGGGTTTGTCGGACTGGTCATGCCCCACGCGGTACGCCTCAGTCTGGGACCGGACCACCGGCTCCTGGTGCCGGCTTCGGCACTGGCCGGTGCTGCCTTCGTGGTTATGGCTGACCTCCTGGCCAGGGTGGTACTGGCGCCCACCGAAATCCCGGTAGGCATCATTACCGCCGTTATCGGTGCCCCGTTTTTCCTCTACCTGCTGCGGCGCAACCGGAAGGAGTACGCTTTCTGATGCTCGATTTACGGCTCAGGCAGGTGTCTTTCTCATACTCTGACGGACAGGTACTACATGATATTAACCTCTCCGTCGGTGCCGGTGAGATGGTGGGGCTGCTCGGTCCCAACGGATCCGGTAAGACGACCCTGCTCAAACTGGCCAGCGGTATTCTGAAGCCGGGGCAGGGTGAAGTCCGGCTGGACGGCGCCGACTTGCGACTAATGAGTCGCAAGTCGGTTGCCCGTAGCGTTGCCGTGATGCCACAACAGTTCCACATGCCATTCGCTTTTAACGTTGGCGAGATGGTAATGCTGGGACGGACCCCGTTCATCCGTACGCTCGCTGGTGAGACCGATGTTGACAGGGAGGTGGTGAGTACTGCGCTGGAGATGGCGGGTATCATTGAGCTTAAGGAGCGCCGTTTCGACGAACTGAGTGGCGGTGAGCGACAGAAGGTCATTCTGGCCATGACCCTGGCCCAGCAACCCGGGTTGCTGCTGCTTGACGAGCCGACGCTGCACCTGGATATCACTCACCAGGTGGAGATTCTGGAACGGGTACGGAGCTTGAACCGGGAGCATGGCCTTACTGTTATCGCCGCCATGCACGACCTGAACCTGGCGTCCCTGTACTTCGACCGGCTGGTGCTGCTCAAAGAGGGTCGTATTGTCGCTGACGGGACTCCCGCCGAGGTCATTACCGAGGATATACTCTATAAGGTCTTTGCCGCTCCCGTAATAGTGGAACCGCACCCCATAACCGGAGACCCGCACGTGGTTATCATGCCGCAGGGGAGCGCGGACTCACGTCCTGATAATGCTGTTTCCTGAGCCCCTCTTTCTGAGAATTGTGTGCAGGGTACCTGCGATGACCACGGTCATCACTGCTACACGTTTTTCCCTCTCGTCCGGAAGTGCTATCATGTACTTGCGAGGCGTAATCACGGGCGTCAGCGTGCTGAAGTAAGGTGGGGAAGTGAAGCATGGGTGACCGGCACCCAGAACACCATCACCAGGCCAACAACGGTGTCAGGCGGCTTTCCATCGCTCTGGTCATTATTGCCGCCATTATGGTCGCCGAATTCGTCGGTGGCCTGCTGAGCAACAGCCTGGCGCTGCTTGGCGATGCCGGGCATATGCTGGTAGACGCCCTGGCGATGGGCATAAGCCTCCTGGCCATTCGAATCGCCAGAAGGCCGGCTACGGCTACCAGGACCTTCGGCTATCACCGTGTCGAAATCATGGCGGCGCTGATCAACGGCGTAATACTGGGGCTGGTGGCGGCGTACATCTTCTATGAGGCCTATCAGCGTTTTCTGGACCCGCCCGAGGTACGCACGACCCTGATGCTGGCGGTAGCCGGCGTCGGTCTTGTCGCCAACCTGTGTGCGATGTGGCTGCTTGGAAAGGTCCGGAACGACAACCTTAACATGAAGGCCGCTTTCTGGCACGTTCTCGGGGACACGATATCGTCGCTGGGTGTAATCATTGGCGGTGTCGTTATCGCAGTGACCGGATGGGGCATGGTCGACCCCATCATTGCCGTCCTGATTGGCTGTATAATACTCTGGGGTGCGGTACGGCTCGTCCGGGAATCGGCCGACATCCTTCTGGAGGCGGCACCGAAACACATCCAGATAGACGAGGTGGCCCGGATGATTATGGGTATCCCCGGGGTGGAAGATGTGCACGATATGCACGTCTGGACGATAACCTCCGGAATACACGCCTTGAGCGCTCACCTGCTGATTGAGGACCAGACGGTGGCAAAGAGTGGTGAGATTGCCCGGGCGGTGAATCAGTACCTGGCGCAACGTTTCAACATCACCCACACCACACTGCAACTGGAATGTGAGAAATGCGAAGGGTGCCCTGCCGGCCTGATGTGCAATATCACTCGGCGGGAGGTGCCCGGATAGAAATGGCTGCTGAACCGAGAACCGAGGTACTTCTGTCGAGAGAGGAAATAGCCGCCACCGTAGACCGGCTGGCAGTGGAGGTCCGCCGCGACTATGCGGGAAAGAACCCTCTGCTGCTCGGTATCCTCAAGGGGTCGTTTGTATTCATGGCTGACCTGGTACGGCGGCTTGACTTCCTGCTGGAGATAGACTTCGTCCGGCTGTCCAGCTATGGCCGGGGAACGGAGACCACAGGAAACATCCGCGTCGTGCAGGGACTTCGCTCGCCTGTCCGTGGACGTGATGTGCTGGTCATTGAGGATATTGTAGATACCGGCCTGACAACTGCATACTTTCTGGATTACCTGAAAAAGAAGAAACCGGCTTCGTTGCGGCTCTGCTCGCTGGTGGACAAATCCGCCCGCCACAGGGTGCCGGTGGTAATCGACTACCTGGGCTTCACTGTCCCAGACAGGTTCCTGGTCGGCTACGGACTCGACCGGGATGAAAAGTACCGCAATCTGCCGGACATTTGTGGGTTGGTGGAGAGTGAATAGGAGGCCACGTTGACAGATAGTCGATTGGTAGCCGTAGCCAGAGGAGATGAGCCCGCCGACCTCATTCTGGCAAATGCCCGCATCGTCAACGTGTTTACCGGCGAAATAGAGTCGGGCAACGTGGCCATTGCCGATGGATACATCGCCGGTGTCGGTGATTATCAGGACGCGGAAGAGGTAATAGACCTGGCGGGGCGGTTTCTTGCCCCCGGCCTCATTAACGGGCACACCCACCTGGAAAGCTCCATGCTCGATGTTGGCCAGTACGTCCGGGCAGTGGTGCCGCGCGGGACACTTGCGGTAGTGACGGACCTCCACGAAATCGCCAATGTTTCCGGTCTGGACGGGATAAGGTATGTCCTCAACTGTGCTCGCCGCCTGCCGCTGGATTTGTACCTGATGGCGCCTTCCTGCGTCCCGGCCACGCACCTGGAGACCAGTGGTGCCAGGTTGGACCCGGAGGATATTCGCCGGGTGCTCCGCTGGCGTGAGTGCATCGGCCTCGGTGAGGTTATGAATTTTCCCGGTGTCATCAATCGTGATGAAGCGATGTTGAATAAAATTGACTTCGCCGAAGGGAAAGTGATTGATGGACACGCCCCGGGTGTTTCCGGGAAGGACCTGAATGCCTATATCGCCGCAGGAATCCGCTCCGACCACGAGTCGGTTGCCCTGGAGGAAGCCAGGGAGAAGCTGGCACGGGGCATGAGGGTGATGATAAGGGAGGGGTCTGCGGAGAAGAACCTGGAGGCGCTATTGCCCCTGGTCACCGATAAGACCTACAAGCGGTGTCTGTTCGTGGTCGACGACCGTAGCTGTGTTGACCTTCTGCGTGACGGCGACATCGACGCCGTGGTCAGGAAGGCGATTCGCCTTGGCCTTGACCCGGTCCGGGCGATTCAGATGGCCACGATAAATACCGCGGAGTACTTCCGGCTGGAACACCTGGGGGCGGTGGCTCCGGGCTACCTGGCTAACCTGATTGTGCTGTCTGACCTGGAGAGTCTCCAGGTCGAATCCGTTTTCTATCGTGGTAAGCTGGTGGCCAGGGAAGGGGAGCCGCTTTTCCCGGCACACCGTGCCCGTGCCCGCGGGTTGAACGATAGCGTGAAGGTCGGGTCTCTGACTGTGGAAAAACTGCGGTTGGTGCCCTCGGAGGCTACCCGGTATGTTATTGAGATTATTCCCGGGCAAATAGTGACGCGCAAAAGGATAGAGAAGGCCAGGGTGGTCGATGGGGCAGTCGTGTCTGATATCAGTCGGGACATCCTGAAGCTGGTTGTTGTGGAAAGGCACCGGGCGACCGGTAATATCGGTGTGGGGTTGGTCAGCGGCTTTGGTCTGAAGCGTGGTGCCCTGGCATCGTCTATAGCCCATGATTCTCACAACATTGTTGCCGTCGGCACCAGTGACGAGGATATACTGACGGCTATCCGGGAAATTGAAAGACTGCGGGGTGGTCTGGCGGTCACCGATGGTGGCAGGGTGGTGGCCAGTCTGGCCCTGCCGATAGCCGGACTGCTCTCCGACGAACCACTGGAGCAGGTAGTAGCCCAGCTTGAAAGAGTAGAAAGCGCTGCCGCCAGTATGGGTACAGGACTGGCGTCTCCCTTCTCAACCCTCTCATTCGTTGCCCTGCCCGTTATACCGGAACTGAGGCTGACCGACCTCGGGCTGGTGGACGTGAATGAGTTCCGTCTGATTCAGTAGATGGTGGTACCGGGCACAGCCGTTATATTGAGAGATGGCGCGGATACCTGTCGTGGCAAGAAAACGCACCAGAGGACGAGGTTACATCCTCTGGTGCGCTCTATTTACTTCCCTCACCGTTAGTCGTATCGGGTTACTGCTTTGGTGCTTGTGTCGGTGACGGGTTCACCAGACCGGCCGAGAGCGTTCCCAGCATGATGCTGTCCAGTTCGTCCAGGGTCCAGCGACCGTCCTTGTGAATGCTCTTCACTGGTTCCGGGTTTTGGTAGAGAGAGATTGTCCCCCCGCTTGTCCCAAAGGTCTGGCCGTTGATGTCAGCGGCAGCGTCGGTGGCGAGGTAGACCACTATCGGTGCGATATCGTCCGGGTCACGCAATGCTGCAGCACCAACGGGAGATTGTGCGCCGCCCCCTCCGGTAACTCCCTTCGAAGCCCTTATCTGGCGTGCCGCCAGTACCTCTTCGGACATTGTCATCCTGGTGGAAGCACCGGGAGCAATGGAGTTGCAGGTAACGCTGTACCTGCCCATGTCACGCGCGATAACCCGGGTGAAACCGGCTATCCCTGCCTTGGCAGCACCGTAGTTGGCTTGACCGGAGTTCCCGATTAGCCCCGAGGTAGAGCTCATGTTGATTATGCGTCCGCTTCTCTGCTGCCGAAAGAGGACACAGGCCGGCTTGCTGCAGTTGAAGACCCCGTAGAGGTGCACCTTAATTACTGCGTCCCATTCCTCCGGGGCCATGTTGAAAATCATTCGGTCGCGCAGGATACCGGCGTTATTGACCAGAATGTCCAGTTTGCCGAAGGCGTTTATCGCCGTCCGGATGATGCTCTCGCCGCCCTCTACCGTGGTTACGGAGTCGTAGTTGGCGACTGCCTCTCCGCCGGCTGCCTTGATTTCAGCGACGACTTCGTCGGCCACTTTCTTTTCGGCTCCCGTACCGTCGGCGGCACCACCAAGGTCATTAACGATTATCTTGGCTCCTTCTTCAGCCATGAGAATGGATATGCCTCTGCCGATGCCCCGGCCTGCACCGGTGACGATTGCTACTCTGTCTTTTAATCTGTCGCCCATCCTGTACCTCCTGATACGGCAATTACTACCAGCCTGTGGGGCTGATGTCTTACGGTATTAAGTCCTGCGACCGCTATGGACCTTGTCGTTTACTCTTTAGGCGGTTCCGGGGGTGATGCGTTCACCAGCCCCTCGGCGAGTGTCTTCGGCATTTTCTCGAACAGCTCGTCAATGGTGAAACCGCCTGCCTTCTCAATCACCTTCTCCTGTACCGGCTCGGAGAAGAGGGCGATTCTGCCGGTCTGCACGAAGAAGGTGCGCCCATTCACGTTTGCGGAGTCATCGGAGGCCAGCCAGACGATAAGGGGTGCAATGTCCTCGGGTTTCAACGAATCCATATACTTGACGATTTCTCCGCGTCCAGACCTCTCTGCGGCCTGTTTCATGTCATCGCTCATTGTCATTCGGGTACCGGCGTTGGGCCGGATGGCATTGCACGTAACCCCGTATCTACCCATTTCAATGGCGACCGTTCGGGTGAAGCCCACGATGCCCTCTTTGGCGGCGGCGTAATTCGACTGCCCGCGGTTGCCCAGTCCGGATGTCGAGGACGTATTGATGATGCGTCCGCTCTTCTGCTGGCGGAAGAGCACGCAGGCGGGCCTGGTGGTATTAAAGTGTCCGTAGAGGTGAACCTTTATTACTGAGTCCCATTCTTCCGGTGACATGTTGAAGACCATGCGGTCTCTCAGGATACCGGCGTTGTTGACCAGGATATCCAGTTTGCCGAAGGTGTCTACCGCTGTCTTGATGATGTTCTCGCCGCCTTCTACCAATGTCACTGAATCGTGGTTGGCTACCGCTTCTCCCCCGGCTGCCTTGATTTCCTCGACGACTTTGTCAGCCGCAGAGGAGGACGACCCCGAGCCATCCACGGCGCCACCAAGGTCATTGACGACTATCTTAGCGCCTTCCGACGCCAGCGCCAGTGCATGCCCCCGGCCGATACCGCCACCGGCACCGGTAACGATGGCTACCTTCCCCTTGAGTCTGTCACCCATGTTCTAACCTCCTGATTGTTTATTGCTTTGGCTTCCTGGAGCCTTCAAGGACTAGCCTGCTTGTCACAGGCAAGACCTGCCTATAGTAAGATAGAGTGGTATTAACAAGATTGCCAGGCCGCCCAAAGGCAACCCTTCCATATTTGGGAGAGCAGGGTTACCATTGCTTCTCCCGAGGGTGTTTGCCTGCCTTTGCCGGGTTTCACCTCACGCTTGTCACCTGATGACAGCAACCGCAATTCTATACCCTTTTACCGTGTTCTGTCAACCGAAGTGAGGGAGCCATATCGGGGACCGGCAGCGCCACATTATTACTCTGACAAGCAGACCGGTAGCAGTGGGCCGATATATATGCCAGGAGTCCACCGGTTGTGCCAGTGGTGGGTCGAGTATCACCGAGCATGACCGGTATAGTATAGTATATTCAGGAGTGGTGCAGCGGGTAGCGGCATCGGTTTATCAGGAAATGAAGGTGAGCGGAGAGAATTGCTCAACGAGATTTTAACCAATGAAGTACTGGTAATACCGCTTTGTGCGTGGGCGGCGGTGCAGTTGCTCAAGGGGTTTATTGAACTCCTGAGGGAAAGACGTTTCGACCTGAGCTTTTTTATTACCAGCGGTGGCATGCCCAGTTCCCATTCAGCGATGGTCAGTGCTCTGGCCACAGCAGTGGTGCTGACCGTCGGCCCTGATTCCGCCGCGTTTGCCGTTAGTGTTATCCTGGCCATGGTGGTGATGTATGATGCTGCCGGGGTACGCTGGGCGGTGAGCCAGCAGGCGTCTATCCTCAATCGTATCGTCCGGGAACTCCGGCTGAGACGACCCCGTGGCGAAGTAGAACGTGACCTGCGGGAACTCATCGGCCATACACCGTTTCAGGTCATTGTCGGTGCGGCTCTCGGCATAGGGATTACCTGGCTCTGGCTGGGGATAGGCCCGGCATAGCACCGCCGGATATTGCTTCGGTCCTCCTCCCGCACGTAATGGATGGTCACCCTCTGTGCCTATGGGCTGATGCCGTTCTCCTTCGTGCCATAGTCGTCTGTTATGACTGGCGACCCTTCCCGGTTCCTGTTTGGTTGACGTTGAATACGCCGCGGTGTAAGTTTAGATAAGGAGTTCCGGAATCCGGGTAGAGTTGGAGTAGATAGTGCCGACACTGTTACTGGACAGGAACGCCGTTAGCGACCTGCTGGATATGGCCGAGGTAATAAGGGCGGTCGAAGAAGCTTTTATCGCCTGGGCGGAAGGTAAGGCCAGCATGCCGCCGAAGTCTTACCTGGTCGTGGAAAAGGGTGATTTTCGGGCGATGCCGGCAGCGCTCCCTGGCGCTGCGGGTGTCAAGTGGGTCAATGTCCATACTCAGAATCCGGCCCGTGGTCTGCCAACCGTTATCGGTATCTTCATTCTCAGCGACCCGGAGACTGCATATCCATTGGCAGTGATGGATGCCACGGAGATAACCGCCTACCGGACGGCTGCTGCCTCCGCCATCGCCTCGAAGTTCCTGGCACGGCGGGATTCCCGTACGCTGGGCATCGTCGGTGCCGGTAAACAGGCCCGCTACCAGATACTGGCTCAAGCCGAAGTCTTTGACATCCGGCAGATAAACGTTTTCGACCGTTCGCAGACCGCCGTAGAAACGCTCATCAACTCTCTCCCCGACTTCACTGTCAGAGCGTGTTCGGCGGAGCAGGCAGCGGCTTCGGACATTGTCTGTACACTGACTCCTTCCCGAACACCGGTGGTGATGCGAGCCTGGATTGCTCCGGGCACGCACATAAACGCCGTTGGGGCTGATGCAAAGGGTAAGCAGGAGCTGGAGCCGGCAATCCTGAAGGACGCAATGGTGGTCGTCGATGACCTGAGACAGGCCAGTGCTGCCGGAGAGATAAACGTGCCCGTCACCGCGGGGTTGTTCTCGGTCGATGATGTCTATGCGAGTCTCGGAGACATAATCACCGGCAGGAAGCCGGGCCGGACGGACGATAACATGATAACCGTTTTCGATTCAACAGGGGTTGCCATCGAGGATGTGGCTGTTGCCAGGATTATCTATGAGAAGGCAAGCCGTATCGGTGGTTACCCGACGATGGACCTGGTGTGAGCGTACGGCACCGGGATTATTACTGTGGTCGATGGTGGTTCAGACGTCCGTCTCATTTCCAGACCCCTCCCCCCTTATCAGCCGCTCCCCGTACTCCAGCAGGGTCCTGG
>DAOUVG010000130.1 GCA_030667735.1 Dehalococcoidales bacterium | reverse complement strand
GCCAGCAGGCGAAATTAGTCATCACCAATGACGGTGACCTGGAGGAGTTGAGGGTAAAGGTGGAGGAGCTCTGGCAGGAACTTCGGAAGTAGGGAGAGAGCTTGCGTGAGCGCGCTACTTGACCCCAGCGGGTAGTAACTGGTAAAATGGAGTGTTTTGTGGAGGTGGCGATATTTACGCGATAGTTGAGACCGGCGGTAAGCAGTACCGGGTCGTCCCCGGCCAGGTGGTCGACGTTGATCGTCTTGATGTGGCTGAAGGTGCTACTATTGAGCTGGACAGAGTGCTGTTGCTCGGTGAGGGTGATGGTGTAACCGTGGGCAAACCCGTTGTAGAGGGGGCTAAAGTATTGGCCACCTCACAGGGGGAAGGTAGAGGAAAGAAGATTATTGTCTTCCGGTACAAACCTAAGGTGCGCTATCGGCGCAAGACGGGACACCGTCAGGGGTACACCAGGCTTACCATCGATAAGATAGTCGGCCCAGGAGCAGCGATGGTAGAACCAGCGGCAGAGACCGGCCGGGATGAGGAAAAGGTGAGCGAAAGTGGCGCATAAAAAGGGCGGCGGGCGCACCAAGAACGGTCGCGACAGCCAGGGAAAGCGGCTCGGCGTGAAACGGTATGCCGGACAGACGGTCAATGCCGGGACAATACTGGTACGGCAGCGGGGTACGCGGATAAAACCCGGCAGCAATGTCGGTGTCGGCCGGGACTATACCTTGTTTTCCCTGATTAATGGTATTGTTAAATACGAACCGGCAGGTAATAACAGGAGGAAGGTCAGCGTTTACGCTTCTTAGGGCGTCTGTATGGGCTGGAAGATATGAAAGAGAAGATACATCCGACATATTACCTGGATGCGCAAGCGACCTGCTCTTGCGGCAATGCCTTCACTCTTGGTTCCACAAAGAAAGAAATAAAAGTGGAGCTGTGCAGTAAGTGCCACCCGTTCTTCACCGGGGAGCAGAGAGTGGTGGATACCGCCGGACGCGTGGAGCGGTTCCGACGGCGCTATGACAAGCAGAAATAAGGGTGCTGACAGTACCCGTTATAGGAGCGGCGATGCTGAGCCGCTCCTTTTCATTTGTGTGTGAGGTATTGTGACGGAAAAGAAGCACAATTACGGCGGGCAAGCGGTTATCGAAGGCGTGATGATACGGGGCCAGAGGATGATGAGTACCGCTGTCCGGCGTTCCAACGGAGAGATAGTGGTAGATACCCAGCCGCTGCCATCCATCTATACCGGACGGTTGAGGGCGCTCCCACTGACGCGGGGCATTGTTGTCCTCATTGAGGCACTGGTGCTCGGCATGAAGACCCTGATGTATTCAGCGAATATCTCGCTGGAAGAAGAGGGCGAGAAGATAGAAGGGCCGCTGATGTGGGTCACGATGGCGGTAGCAATGCTGATAGGGGTCGCCGTGTTCTTCCTGGTTCCCATGTTTCTTACTAAATTGTTCACCATCGGTAACACGGTGATCTTTCACCTGGTAGAGGGACTTATCCGGATGGTTATTTTCATCCTCTATCTAAAACTGATATCACTCATGCCTGATATAAAGAGGGTATTTGCTTACCACGGTGCCGAACACAAGGTGGTCAATGCCCACGAGGCCGGTGCTGCGCTTGAGGTGGAGGCGGTAAAAGGCTACAGCACGGCGCACGTGCGCTGCGGCAGCAGCTTCCTGTTCGTGGTGCTGATATTGGCCATCATCGTCTTTGCTATGATTGGTCTGCCTTCAGTGTGGATAATGGTACTTTCGCGACTCGTGCTGATACCGGTGATTTCTGCACTCGGTTACGAAGTAATCTACTTCGGGTCACGGCACACGGAAAACCCCCTGGTGCGGACGGTGCTGGCGCCGGGGTTGTGGTTGCAGACACTGACAACACGGCAGCCTGATGAACAGCAGATCGAGGTAGCTCTACTGGCGCTGAGCACAACGATAGAGGCCGACCAGCAATCGGAAGAGGCACTGCCGAATCCGGCCTGAACGCTTTCCACTCAGCCCTCTCGCGGTAACTCCTGGAAGAAGCAGGTCCGGTTTCCCGTGTGACATACCGGACCGACCGGGTGTGCTTTCACCAGAATGGTGTCGTTATCGCAGTCTTTCCACACTTCATGCACCTTGATGTAGTTGCCTGAGGTCTCCCCCTTGTGCCACATCTCCTGCCGACTGCGACTGTAGAACCAGACGTCCTCGCCGGAAAGCGTACGTTGCAAGGCCTCCTCGTTCATGTAACCCAGCATCAGTACTTCGCCGCTGTCGGCGTCCTGAATTATGGCCGGAACCAGGCCTTTTTCGTTGTACTTGATGTTTTCTGTATCCACTCTCACCCCCTGTATCCCTCTCTCCCTCAAGGGCGAGCGAGAGGTCTCCGTTCCGAGGGGTTTCTCTTCTAACTAACAGCGTCCAGTGCCTTTTTGAGGTCGATATCCTTGGTATAGAGTGCCTTGCCGATGATTGCCCCTTTGATGCCAAGCCGCTTGAGCATCTTGAGGTGAAGCAGCGACGAGATACCACCGGCGGCGATGACCGGCAGTCTGACCGAGTCTACCAGCTCGGAAATAGCGGTGAAGTTCGGCTCGGTGAGGGTACCGTCGCGCACGATGTCGGTGTAGATAAGGCGCTTCACGCCGGAACGAGCTACCAGCCGGGCAAACTCCACCGTTCCCCACTCCGTATCCTTTTGCCATCCGTGTGTCGCTATGCGACCATCCCGGGCGTCGATGCTGACGATGATGTAGTCGCCGAACTTCCGGCATGCCTCCCGGAGCAGGTCCGGGTCTTCCACCGCGGCCGTGCTCAGGATAACACGGTCGATACCTGCCTGGAGCACTTCCTTGATGGTCTCCAGCGTGCGGATTCCCCCGCCTAGCTGGGTGGGTAGCAGGGAGGCGTTCGCAATCTGCCTGATGACCTCCAGGTTCTGTGGTTCACCGGCGGCGGCTCCGTCAAGGTCAACGATGTGCAGACGGGGTGCTCCCAGTGACTGCCATCTCAGGGCTACCTCCACCGGGTCGTCGGAGAATGTGACTTCCCGGCTGTAATCACCCTGATAGAGACGAACGCAGCGGCCACCCCTGAGGTCAATCGCCGGGATAATCTCGATAGTAGTGCCACCTCACAGATTGATGTTGGCGAACTTCTTCCAGGTCTTGGCGTTGTATGCCTTGTTGTCCTTGTTCTTGTCTTCGAGGACGTCCAGCGCCCGGTTTATCACCTTGCGCGTGTCACTTGGCATTATGATATCATCAATATAGCCCCGCTCCGCGCCCTGGTAGGGGTTCTCGTACAGCTCGCTGAACTCCTCTATCCGCTTTGCCCTGGTTTCCTCCGGGTTGTCCGACCCGCGTATCTCCCGGGCAAAAATGACACTGGCGGCGGTCTCCGCCCCGACGATGGTAACACGGGCTGTAGGCCAGGCAAAGACGAAATCGGCACCGATGGCTTTGTCCAGCATCCCGTAGTGAGCACCGGCGTAGGACTTGCGTACCATGATTGAAATCAGGGGTATCGTGGACTCGGCCCAGGCGAACAGGAGCTTGGCGCCGTGGCGCAGGATGCCCTTCCAGTCCTGCTCGGAACCTATCATGTAGCCCGGACAGTCCCCGAGGGTGAGCATCGGGATGTTGAACAGGTCGCAGAACCGGATGAACCTGGCCCCTTTATCAGCAGCGTCGATGTTAATTACGCCCGCCGCCTGCATCGGCTGGTTGGCGAAGATGCCCACCGGCCGCCCGTTGAAACGCGCGAACCCGGTTATCACGCTGGCGGCATGGAGTGCCTGCGTCTCAAAGAAATGGCCGTCGTCGGCTATCGCCGTGATTACCTTCTTCATATTGTAGGGTTGGTTTGCTCGGTCGGGGACAATGGTATTCAACTCCGGTATCTCCCGCTCGGGGTCGTCATCCGTCTCGATGCGGGGTGGCTGCTCCCGGTTGTTATTGGGGAAGAAAGACAGGAGCATTTTAGCCTTATCGATGGCGTCCTTGTCGTCATCGGCAACCACGTGGGTACAGCCGGACTTGACGGCGTGCGCCTTATATCCGGAGAGCTCCTCCAGGGTAATCTTCTCGCCAAGCTGCGTTTCAACGAAGGCAGAGCCGGCAATGCCCATGAAACCGGTGTCCTTGCACTGGATGAGGAAGTCCTGCATGACCGGATGGTAGGCCTGACCTCCCAGGCACGGGCCCATGAGCAGGGCTATCTGGGGGATTACACCGGAAGCGAGTATCTGCGACTTGAACGTCCAGCCGTATGATTCAAGGGTATCCATGCCTTCCTGGAGGCGGGCACCACCGGAGTCGTTCATGCCGATGAAAGGCCAGCCCTTGTTCCGCGCAAAATCGAGGGCGTTGGAGAGCTTGCGCCCGTGCTGCTCACCGAAAGTACCTGCCAGGGCCGTATAGTCCTCTGCCATGGTAACCACGTACCGGCCGTTCACCTTGCCGAAGCCGGTGATGATGCCGTCGGCGGGTATCTCTCTCTTGTCCAGCCCGAAAGCGGTCGTCCTGTGCTTGATAAAGAGCCCTATCTCGGTGAAGGTACCCGCATCAAAGAGGTAGTCTATCCTCTCTCGGGCACTCAGTTGACCGGCCTGATGGCGCTTTTCAATGGCGGCGGCACCGCCCATCTCCAGTATTTTCTGGCGCTTCTGTTTGTATTGTTCTATCAACTCTTCGGTTGTTGGCATTTCGCGCACCCTCCTTTTCACCGGACAGTGCCGGTCTACTCTCAGTTAGATAAGCCCCATTCTCTCCTTGGCTTCGCGCAGGGTCTCCCTGGCGATGATGCGGGCACGTGCGGAACCATCGGAGATGACGTCATCAATATACTGCGGTTTCGCCGCGAGTTCGGCGCGTTTCTCACGGAACGGCGCCAGTTCTGCGTTGATGCGCTCGGCCAGCAGCTTCTTGCAGCTAACGCAGCCAATCTCGGCAGTACGACACTGCTCGGCGATGGAGCCCTTCTCGTCAGTGCTGAAGTACTCGTGGAGCTTGTAGATAGCGCATATCTCCGGGTGTCCCGGGTCGTTCCGGTAGCGGCGTGCCGGGTCCGTGACCGCCGTCATGATTCGCTGCCTGGTCTCCTCCGTGGTAGCGGCAATGTCTATGCCATTGTCCAGCGTGGCGCTCATCTTCTCTTTGCCGTCCAGTCCCACGACAAGGGGAAACTCGGTCAGCTTGGCCTGGGGTTCG
>DAOUVG010000295.1 GCA_030667735.1 Dehalococcoidales bacterium | reverse complement strand
TGAACGGAGGCAACTCCTTCCAGCATCCACCTGATGTCACCATCTCTATTCATAATCCGGTATTTATATGGGGTGGTACGCTCTCCTTTGAGCATGGCTATCGCGTTCTCTCTAACCATATCCCTGTCCTCGGGGAGGACGAGTACCATCGGGTCTGTGCCCAGCAGTTCGTCCGGGCTACCGCCGGTAACGTTACGGAAGTCCTCGTTGACGAACTGAAACTGGCTATCCTGAACCATGAAGAGACCAACAGGTGTGCTGACGCGGAGAATATCAAGTATTTCTCCCCACTGCTGCTTCTGCTGCGTCTCTGATGTTTCCATCTCGTCAACTCGCTGGTTGAGCATAGCGTTCTGCTGACGAAGTGAGACCAGTTCGTCCTGTAGCTGCTTCTTTGTCTTCTGCCCGTCATTCATATTGAGTACCGAAATCCCATACAGGATGCCCGGAAATAGCAGTCCCCGGAATGCATTACCACACTGTCACAACCGGGCAACCCGAGTTGCCAGAGTTACTAATTCTAACGTGACGTACCGGTTACGTCAAACCGCCCTCCATATCTTTGAGGTGCGCAACAACATCGACCGTGGACAACACACCGTCCTCAGTCACTATCCCCGTAACCAGTTCAAGCGGCGTGAAATCAAACCGGGGGTTACTGACAATCACTCCGGCAGGTAGTCCGGATGGCTCAAACGCCTCGGACGGTTCGTTATCCTCCAGGTCGGCATCCTCACGGGTCAGTTCGGGGTCAAACTTGAGGCTATCACACAACACGTAAACGGGAACCCTTGTGGCGGCACTGACCACGGCCAGTTGGTAGCTGCCAACACCGTTGACCACGCCATCGGCACATACCGTATCGGCACCCAGCATCAAGATATTTACCGAAGGCATATGCACCGCTGCGGCGGTATCATCAATGAGTGTCACCGGTATCCCGAATCCGCCGAGTTGCCGGGCGGTCTCCTCTCCGGTCCTGCCCGGTCCCGACCGGGTGACAACTACCCTGATGCCCCTTCGCTCGGAACTGACCTCCCGTAGAGCGGCCACTACTGTAGAGCTATAGCTGTGTGTCATTATGGTAGTACCGTCAGCAATCAGGCCCGTAGTGTTCCGGGCAATCCGTACCACCGCTTGCCGGGTATCAGCTGCCATTTCATCAGCTTTCGAGACCATGAAGTCCCGGAGCGACCTTACATCCAGTTCCCCGGTCCGGTCAGATACAACCTTTATCAAACGATTGGCAACGTTGCGTATCGGCGCCATTGCCGGGCGGGTCAGTATCAGCACCTGGACAACCCCTCTTTGCTCGTGGAGAAACCGGTCAACGTCATCGGCCTGACTGTGCTCTGCGGTCATTTTCAGGATAACCAGCGCCCGGCGTGCTAACTCAATCGCACCGTGACTCCGGTCATCCTGTATTTCGTCCACCAGGCGGGCAATCTCCGCACTAATCGGCATACTTATTCCTCACTAATGTCTCTTGATTAGCGGGTCAAAGCTGACAAAGAAGAGTATGGCTCCCCGGTCTTCTCATTATCTGCCCGGCAACCTCCTCTGTCAACGGAGGACGGGGACAGGTCACTCCACGTGGCAGCCACAATCAGGCACATGTGATGCCGCATCTTCACAACATTGCCAGCAGGCTTATCATAGCAGTCGACCAGATGACGTCCACCGGCAGATGAAAACTGGCCGACGAATCGAAGAGTAGACCAGCCCGCGCGGCAAACTCGGGGTCTTTCTTCCAGAGCAATAATATTACCGTCACCCGGGGGAAGGGGAAGAATCTCAGGGAAACATCTCCGTATTCCGCCTGTTCGCCGCCAAGTTCCCGTCCCTGGGCAAGAAAACCGGGGATATCACCTCCGTACCTTTCGGCTATCCTGTCAAGTGGCAGGACATGCGTGCCTCTCTGGTACATCTCGCCCCCACCCATATCACCCGGCTTGACCAGCTTCCCGGAGATAGGGATGTCCCTTGCACCGACCAGGTACCACAGGGCGGACAACCTGGCATAGCCACCGAGCCGTTCCAGCAGGATATCGGCTGCCGGAGAGTCCCCGGAAATGCGCCTGTACCTGGTGCAAACGAGGATATCCGCGGAAAACAGCCTGAGCTTGAAGCACCCTGCAGGACAGTCAAAGCTAACGTTTGCCCGACGGCACACGTCTTCGGGGTCCAGGTCGGAGAGAAGTCCCCAGGCGTGTTCTTCACCGCTTTGCGTACCGTCAGGCATAATGTCATGATAGCATGGATGGCAGGGGGCACCTCAACATCCACCCTGTCATTGCGAGGAATGTAATGACAAAGAAATCTAACCGGCAGGTACCCGCGCTAGCAGGATGCTTGAGGTGGACCCCATCATTAGGACAGGAAAGGGGTTGTATTAAGAGTGGGTACCGCTATCCTCAAGGGGTCTGGTATTAAGGATTCTACCATACCTCTGTACTGGTGGCTTCTACCGGGGTTGAGGTGAATACCTCGGCCGGTGTCCGATAGCCCAGAGCCTGGTGAGGGCGCTCGGTGTTATGGGAACAGAAGTAGTCCCAGCCGACCGTAATTCAGGAACACCGATATCTCCATCCCCCTTCCCACCCCTACTACCAACACCAGCTGATTCTCACAAGCATCCAGATACACAATAGGCGCTGTTCGATAGCGCCAGTACTGGGAACTCCAACCTGACAGGTGATACAATTCCCGGAGATAGACCAACCAGGGAGAATAG
>DAOUVG010000047.1 GCA_030667735.1 Dehalococcoidales bacterium | reverse complement strand
TCCTGCATGGTGTCTCGCTGGTACTCCGCCGGTGACTGCCTCTCGGGTGACCCGGACAGGGACAGGTCAAACCCGGCGCAGAAAGCACGGCCCTCGCCTCGTATGATGACGACCTTGGCCTCGGCATCGACCTCAGCCGCCAGCAATGCTTCAAGGAAGTCCCGGCGCAACTGCCCGTTTATTGCGTTGAGTACTCGCGGCCGGTTGAGGCTGATAACGATAACACCTTCCTTCTTTTCATAGAGCACTGTCTCCAGTTCCATAACCCTCACTCCTTTCACTTACCATGATGCCAGTATACCAGTTCACCGCAGAAGCTCACCTCTCATAAAATCACGCCCTGCTCCTTTAGCTGTGAAATCCTGTCCCAATCGTAACCCATCTCAAGGAGTACCTCTTCGGTATGCTGGCCGAGCTCCGGCGCAGCGTATCGCGGGCCAAATGGAGTCTCGCTAAACTGATAAGGAACACGCAGAAGACGCATCATTTCTCCTGAGGGGTGTGGCAACTCGGCCACGAGGTCGTTGGCGGATACCTGGGGGTCGGCAACCACTTCAGCAATGGTCGTTTCCGGTTCCCATACCAGTCCGTGTCGCTCAAAGCTTTCCGTCCACTCTTCCAGAGTCCGGGTCGCCAGAACCTCGTCGAGTATCTCAATTATCTCGCGATGCTTTTCAACACGCTTCTGATGGGTGTCGAACCTGTGGTCGTTTTCCAGGTCCGGTCTTTCGATGGCCTGGCATACTGCCGGCCAGAAGCGGTCTGTCTGGAGCATCATGAAGAAAAGCCACTTACCGTCACTGGTCCGATAAGTATTACGCAGGGGGTTGGGGGCACTCCTCCGTGCGTGTTTCCGGTTTCCACCTCGCTCACCCCAGGTGAGACGCCGCTGGATATCCTCCCCGGCAACCCACATACCGGTGGAGAACAGGGACAGGTCTATTTTCTGCCCCATGCCGAATCTGTCCCTGGCCAGTAACGCCGTGGCCACAGCGCCCGCCAGTATGGCAGCACTGGCGAGGTCACCCATCGCACCCCGAAGCGGTACCGGCGGTGCGTCCGGTTCACCTAGAGTCGACATGATGCCTGCCCGTATCCAGAAAGTAGTGTCATCAAAGGCCGCCCGGTCTCTATCCGGCCCTTTATCACCGAAACCGGTGGCCTGGGCGTAGACGATGCGGGAGTTGATTCTGGCTACGCTCTCATAGTCAAGAGCGAACCGGTCCACGACAGCGGCGCGGAAATTGGTGACGAAGACATCAGCGCCCTTGACCAGGTCGTAGACTATATTTCTTCCTGCGTCCTGGCTGAGGTCAACAGCGATAGCACGTTTGCTGCTATTCCACTGTTCCCAGAAGGGGTTCACCTGCCCGAGACCAAGTTCCGACATTGTACTTGACGGTAGCAGTCCACGAACCGGGTCACCGCCCCGGGGGTCCTCTACCTTGATAACGTCGGCCCCGAGCTCCCCGAGGACACGAGTACAGGTTGGCCCTAGCACCCAGTGCCCAAGCTCAATTACCTTGGTGCCTTCCAGGGGCAGGACCACAACAGCGGGGACCTCCTCTTGTTTCATGGTCAGGTGGTTTGACGTGCCTAAACAATACATCACTTTACCATTGAGGTCAACACGGTCTCATGCACGTTGTACATACCCACCCGGCAGCAGCCACCATTGACGTGCAGTTCAGCCATGAGATAACATGAGAGCAACCGGGATACTGGAACCCGGACTGCGACTCTGGCTGCACACAGGAGGAAAGCATGAAGCTCTTCGAGCCGATTTCCATCAGGGGTATGGAGGTCCCGAACCGGATAGTGTACCCCGCTATTCAGATGAACATGGGCTTGACCAATCGCCGGGCCCGGGCGTTCTACGCGGAACGAGCCAGAGGGGGTGTCGGCCTGGTTATAACGGCCAACACCTCGATAGATAACCTGGCATGTGAGGAGTTGTGGGATGGCGCCGAAGGATTAGCTGCCTTCATCGGGCGGCTGCGCGGGTTTGTAGACCAGGTCCATGAGTCCGGAGGTAAAACCGGCCTTCAGCTATGGCAGGCTAACCGCTTCCCTCAGGGTCGTGGTACACAGGTCTCCAGTCAAGAGATGTACCCGGACAGTGGCTGGCGAATAGCGCCTTCGGGCAGAGAGGATATGCGCGAGTTGACTATACCGGAGATAGAGGCCATCATCTACCGGTTTGCCAAAGGGGCAAGGAGTGTA
The DNA here is from genome assembly GCA_030667735.1 of Dehalococcoidales bacterium. GTDB lineage: Bacteria > Chloroflexota > Dehalococcoidia > Dehalococcoidales > Fen-1064 > DUES01. The sequence goes on along the minus strand of DAOUVG010000047.1, from coordinate 6,343 downwards.
CGAGATGCCGGGTTCGACTGTGTTGAGCTTCACGGTGCCCATGCCTATCTCCCCTGCCAGTTCACCAATCCTGACCTGAACAAGCGCACGGACAAGTACGGTGGCAGCCCGGCTGGTCGAATGCAGTTCGGCATCGACCTTGTAACCGCCGTCCGTGCATTTGTCGGTCCGGACTTCCCGGTATTGTTTCGCCTGGGAGCACTGGAGAAGGACGGAGAAATCGACCCCGATAGCATTACCTATGCGCGGGAGCTTGAGAAGGCCGGAGTGGACTGCCTGGACATCTCGACCGGTGGTTGGGGTAAGGTGCCGACTTCTCCGGTAAAGCGGGACAAGATGGGGTCATTGGTCTATCTTGCCGAACCCATCAAGGAGGCAGTCAGTATTCCCGTAATTGCGGTGGGCAAGATAAACACCCCGGAAATTGCCGAGGATATACTGACCGAGGGACGGGCAGACATGGTGGCAATCGGGCGCCAGCTTATCTGTGACGCATTTTGGCCGAAGAAGGTGCGCGAAGGGCGGTTCGATGAAGTAGTTGCCTGTGACTCCTGCAATATTAACTGCTACTCACCGGCTTTTGAACGCCGTTTGCCCGAAGGGGCTTCACTGTGCAAGTTCAACGAACGTGTTGGGCGGGAATGGGAGATACCGGCTCCTGAGTAGGTGGTCGCCCACCCGTTTCACTGTTGTACCCGCTCCCGACGCGATTCGTTGAGATACGCATACGGATACCGGCAGGCAACGCCCCGGTATGGCCCCGGCCATTCCAAAGAGCAGGCACATTTCGGCCGTCTACCAGTCAATATCCCTGGCATGGGTGAGAGTCTCATTAACCGCTTCGTCATCTCTACCCTACCTATCAGCCATAGTCACCAGGTTACCACGCATGCAAGAACAGTATTATGTAATGTTGTTCTCCGGCATTAAACTACCTTCCGGTTACTGCGACTGTGATAATAGCTACCCCCGGCAGCTGGCATAATGGAACACCGACACCCAAACGGCCTGATATTGACAGCGCACGATTGTTATGGTACACTTGTTCATAAAACAATCGTTTATACTACAAAATGCAGTTCGGAGGTAGTGTGAGGCAGCCAGGCTACAGTAAAACCAGGGAGTCGATATACGCTTACATACGAAAGTTCTTCAAGAACCGCGGGTATGCACCGACAGTGCGCGATATCCTGAAGGGTTGCAGCATCAGTTCTACCGCCGTTGTGCAGCACCACCTCAATGTTCTAGACAGGGAAGGCCGTATTCACCGCGACCCCGAGGTCTTCCGGAGTATTCGGCTCACCGACCGGAAGGATACCGACGGTGTGCCATTACTCGGCACTATCGCTGCCGGTGAACCTATCCCTGTGCCCACGTCAGATACGTGGCAGAGTCAGGCACTGGAAACCATCGAACTCCCCGAAGAACTCACGCAAGGCAAGCAGCTCTATGCCCTCAGGGTCAAGGGACTCTCAATGGTGGATGCCCTGATTGACGATGGTGATATAGTACTCATGGAGCCGGTGAATACCGCTGAGAACGGCGATATGGTGGCGGTATGGCTGAAGAATGAGCAGGAAGTGACACTGAAGAGGTTCTTTCTGGAAGAAGGGAAAGTGTGCCTTCGTCCGGCAAATCAGGGCATGCAGCCCATATATCAGGACCCGGAGAATGTTGAAGTTCAGGGTAAAGTGACTGCCGTCATCAGAAAGCTCTAGGCGGAACTGTTGGCAGGTGGAGATTTCCGGTCTAGCTCATTTGGAACGCAGTCTACCCCTGTTCCCCATAGTGGTATTTCAGCACCCTGCCTGTAGACATGATAGTGCCGACGTCCCCTGGAGCTACATTACTGCTACTCCACGAGCGTCGGCACAAACATTATCAATCCTCTCAGACTGACGCCAGCTACCTATCCTGTCTTTTCGACCTTGCGTTCTTCTTTGCCTTCAAACGCGCCGCTTCTCTCTTTGAGAGGAAGTATCGATGCGACTTAGCCTCCCGCAGGACGCCGTCCATCTGTACCATTCTCTGAAAGCGCTTCAGTAGAGAGTCCTGACTCTCACCTTCTCGTATTGACACTTCCAGTGCCATTACACAAAAGTCCCTTCCTTCCAAGTATACCGGGCGAGAATCCCGCACCAGTCCATGATATTAGTATCAGACCAGCACTAATTGCTCGTTTTAGAAGCATTGTAGCAATCGCTACAATAAACCGGTCTTCCCTGCCGAGGCTCAAACGGAACTTCAGTTTCCTTACCGCACTGGGCACATACAACGGGGTACATCTGTCGGTTGGGGCGGTAGCCGAAACCATCACCTGTGTCCCGTTGTGTCTTCCTTGCCTGACGGCATGGAAGGCAGCGCTTTGGCTCATTCTGGTAGCCTCTGGAGGCAAACAACTCTTGCTCCTCAGCACTGAAGGTGAAGACGGTTCCGCAATCGGCGCACTCTATTGTTTTGTCCTCAAATCCCACGAAGCCTCCTCCTCTCTTGTTAGTAGTTGGTTAGCCTTGTGGTCAACCGGGACTTGAGCCGATAAACAAATGGTATTGACTAAGTGCTGGGTAACCTGAACTAAACCACCGCCCATAGTGTACCATTAAAATATTATCGCTGCAACTCACCAATCAATCAAATATCCGGCAGTTCCCCGAGAACTAAGTGTCGGCTAAATTAGAGAGCGGTGGTCACAGACCACCGCTCTCTATTCTGCTCCTCATTCTCCGGCCAGACGGGAGTATCAGGCAGCCATTATTTATGGAAGTCCGGGGGGCGCTTCTCGACGAAAGATTTTACTGCTTCCTTGAAAGAAGGTCTCTGCATTGCCGCGGCGAACTCTTTGCCTTCTCGCTGCTGGACCACTGTGATATCTGTCTCGTCAAGATTCTGCCAGGTCAGGTCTTTTATGACCAAGAGTGACTCTATTGGGTTAAAGGCAATCTCCTGCGCGATATTGACCGCCTCTTCCATTAGCTTTTCGTGTGGGACTACGTGATTAACCAGACCGATACGCGCCGCTTCCTGGCCGTTAATTATCTTTCCTGAAAGCATGAGCTCCATGGCATGTCCCAGCCCAACAATGTGAGGTAGCAGGTGAGTGCTGGCCAGTTCAGGTATAACACCCACTCGTACGAAACGCATAGACAGACGCGCCTGGTCAGAGGCGATACGTATATCGCACGGTAGTGTGGTTGTCAGTCCCGCCCCGATAGCAGGGCCATTGATGGCACAAACGATGGGTTTGGAACGCTGAACAAATGGAACCCACGGCTCAATCCGGGGACGTCTCTCTGCCTCTACTCCCGACTCACGTGTCTGGATATCCTGGTTCCAACCACTGATATCGGCGCCGGCGCAGAATGCTCTCCCGGCACCGGTAAGGACAACGGCTCCGATGTCGTGGTCAGAGTTCCAGGCGTCAATCTGGTCCCGCATTTCCGCCTGCATAGTAGTATGCATGGCGTTTAATTTTTCCGGTCGGTTGAAAGTGATAATCCCTACCCTACCACTTGTTTCGGTCAGTATCATCTCGTAAGCCAATAGAATATTCCCCTTTCAATATACCTGAATACAATGGTATTGCTGTTCCTTTCTGCGCTAATGATAGTGGCGTGCGGTGACACTGTCAAGCCATCCTGATAGACTGAGTATGTAATATATGATAAACTATATTTATCGTGTAATATTTCCACCGGGAGACAGGCATCATGATAGACCATATTTCCGAGGCAATGCCTAAGTTCTACGGCGCCGTAACAGTCGGTGAAAGAGGGCAGGTCGCCATTCCCGCTGAAGCACGGCGAGAGATGGTAATTGAGCCGGCCACCAAACTACTTGCATTCGGTCATCCAAACAAAAAGGTCCTGCTCCTCATCAAGGCCGAATTTGCCACAGAAATGCTGGCCAGTGCTACTGCCGCTCTTTCACAGTTCGAGCAGATGGTGAAGGCGGAGCACGCTGAGGAATCGGATTAGGTACCACATACACACAAAGAAGGAGTAGCCTATATGACCTGGATTACAAAGATAGCACTGAAGAAACGATGGCTGACGATGTTAATCGCTGCCCTGGTAGCAGGAGCATCTGTCTGGGCTATGTTTACTCTCCAGATGGAGCTCTTTCCCAATATTGAGCTACCGATGACCACAGTGATTACGGTCTATCCTCAGGCGCAGGCTGAAGAGGTGATGGAGACAGTAACCATCCCGGTAGAAAAGGCCATTGACGGCATAGAAGGTCTTGAACACATTACATCCACCTCAGCCGAAGGCAGTTCCATTGTTTTCGTGCAGTTTGCGTATGGCACAGATATGGACAAGGTGAATGATACCATCGCCGAGCGGCTCGACACACTGGAACTTCCACAGCAGGTAAGAGGTCTACCTGCCATGATGCCCGGATTGGATGAGAACCCAAGACTCTTTCCGCTCAATATCAATATGATGCCAATAGTAACCCTCAGTTTCAGTGGGGATGCATCTCCTCAGGAGCTACAGCAAATTGCCGATACCCAGCTTGTGCCGGAACTGAAAGCAATCGAAGGCGTGTTCGATGTCTCTGTGGAAGGTGGCGCTGGCGAGAAGGTACTGGTGAGCCCCTCGGTGGAACAGATGACCCAGTCCGGTATCTCCATGGGGCAATTGGTCGGTGCTCTGGCTATGCAAAGCTACGAATCCGTTGCTGATGTGGAGAATGCCTTTCTCAGCCCCGACGGTCTGCAGCTAAAGCACCTGGCCGAGGTCAGTTTTGGTCCTAGCCCGGGAGAGGGCATTAACCGCACCAATGGCAAACCCAGCATCGGTATCAGTGTAACAAAGGAAGCTGCTGCCAACACGGTTACCACAGCCAACGCCATTATTGACAAATTGGCAGAATTGGAGATAACCCTCCCTCCAGGCATGGAATTGGTGACCATTATGGACCAGTCGGAGTTTATTGAAGCCAGCATCTCCGACCTCAAGAACAGTGCACTGGTTGGTGGTGGTCTTGCCATAGTTGTTGTTTTCCTTTTCCTGATGGCGGTGCGGGCTTCTCTGGTGACCGCCATATCAATCCCTTTAAGCATCCTGATTGGCTTCCTTGTGATGCGTTTCACCGGTATCACAATCAACATTCTAACGCTTAGTGCCATGGTCATCGCCGTGGGGCGGGTTATCGATAACAGTATCGTTATCCTTGAAGTAATATACCGCCACATGCAACTCGGTGAGAGGTTCAAAGACGCTGCTATCAATGGGACCAGGGAAGTAGTCGTCCCTATCACATCGGCTACTATCGCCACCGTGGTTATCTTCCTGCCACTGGCGCTGGTCGGTGGAATTGTCGGTGAAATGTTCATTCCTTTTGCACTTACGATAGCGTTCGCCCTTATCGGTTCGCTGCTGATAGCTTTGACTGTGGTACCGGCACTCTCCGGCTGGCTGACAGTCAAGAGAACCGGTGACAGCGTAAGACAGCCCCGGTATCTGAGGATATACACATCGGTGCTACGCTGGTGTCTCGGTCATCGGGTGGCTACGCTGGTGATTTCCATTTTGCTGTTTCTGGGCAGCCTCGCCCTGATACCCTTCATCGGTACCAGCTTCATGCCTGAGATGAACAGTAATGTTCTAACTATTCAAATTGAGATGCCGGAAGATAGCGACTACAGTACTGTTAACGGGGCTACTCTCAAGGCAGAAAGCCTGCTGGCAGCAGATCCTGATGTACTAACCTACAGTACAACAATTGGTTCCGGTAGTGGTACCACGGCTATGGTCAGCAGTATCTTCGGTGGCGGTAGTGGTAGCAATATCATCGGTATCCAAGCCGTTGTTACCCCGAACGCTGATATCGATAAGGTTGCCACGAGGCTTTCCGACAGACTTGACGAGATAATCGAGCAGGGTGTAGTGAGTGCCGCCTCACAGCAGGCTGCCATGGGCCAGATGACATCCGGACTGGAAATAACAATTCAAGGCGATACGAATGAAGATGTAGTGCTGGCTGGAGAACAGCTTCTTGACAGACTGGAGTCTGCCAGTCAGGGTGATGGGGGCACGTCAACCGGTAGTACGATAGCTGACCGTCGGCTTGCTGCTCAGGCTAATAGTCTGAAGAGCCTGGCTGACCTGGAAATACAGACAAGCAATGTACAGCCGAGCCTGGTAGTCGAACCCGACCTGGCCAAGATGACGACCCTCGGATTATCCCCGGACCAAATGGGGCTGTTGCAGCAGGAATTCATGCTAATGGCCCGGGGGACGACTGTTGCCATGGCAAATATAGACGGCACCAATTACGAAATATTCCTCAAAGGCATCATGGAGGATATAACCACCGCAGAGACAGCGAAGAGTCTGAT
>DAOUVG010000186.1 GCA_030667735.1 Dehalococcoidales bacterium | reverse complement strand
TCCACACCTCCGACGAAGTAAGCCTTTTTGAGCACATCGCTCAGAGGGACGCCGACGGCGGCCCCGGCAGGACTCACGTGCTTGAAAGATGCTGCCGCGGGCAGTCCCAGCGCCTGTTTCAGTTCCCGGACCAGTTGCCACGAGTTGAGGGCATCGAGCATATTGATATACCCCGGGCTCCCGTTCAGGACCCTGAAGGGCAGGTCACCGCTCTCACGGTACATCCTGGCGGGTACCTGGTGTGGATTGCATCCGTAGCGAAGGGCTATCTCACGGTTTGTCATATCTGGCTATCCTCCACAGTATGTATTAGGCAAGGCTACCACTGCCCTGTGTCCGTAACGTGCAGCCATGTTGTTAACCGAAAGGTTCATGGTTCGCACAAAGGTCATGTTAGCCCGTCACCGTTTCGCTGTCAAACGCAGCCCCGCTCCCACACCGGGGAGAATGGACAACAGGATGGCTGGCCGCCCGGTAATGACAGGCGGTCAGCCGAAGCGGAAGAACCGTGTCAATCTCTTTTCGCCGTCCGCTAGTTCACCAGCTTCTCGGCACCGCCCAGGGCCAGGGTCTCGTTGACGCCGTCCTCAACCATGGCGGCCCGGGCATCGCGGAATATCTTTTCGATTACCGACTCCTTGGAGAGACCGATTCCGCCGAATATCTGGATAGCCATGCTGGCAACCTTGAAGGCGGTCTCGGTGGCGAATATCTTGGAGGCGATGGAGTAGTGAACGGCCGCCGGCTGAGCCTGGCTGTTGTAGACCGCTACCCGGCGGGAAAGCGAGCGGGCTGCTTCCACCTGGGTGAACATATCAAAGAGCCGGGCCTTGACGCTCTGGTGCTCAATAATAGGCTTTCCACCCTGTATCCTCTGCTGGGCGTACTGTAGCGCTTCATCGAGGGCGGCCTGAGCACAGCCGACGAATGTGTTTCCCATGCCGGCATTGGCAGCGGCCAGGGTTTGCTCCGACAATGCTGTGTAGGTCATCGGGTCAGAGCAGATAACGTTTTCTTTGGCTATGCGTACATTATCGAAGAAAATCTCTCCCTGGTTGAGTGCCCTCTGTCCCAGCTTGTCCAGTGGTGCGCCACGCGTGATACCGGGCAGGTCCAGGGGAATAACGGCTATCCCGTTACCTTCCATGCCCAGCGCGGGGTTGATGTTGAAGAAGAGGGCGGCGTGAGTGGCGATGGTGCCGTTACTGACCCAGGCGGCCTTCTGCCCGTTGAGTACGTACCCGTCACCATCGGGGATAGCACGCAACTGGGGCGCTAACTTCGGGTTTTTGGACTGCTCACCAAGGAGCAGCCAGTCCGAGCCGTGGTCCGGTTCGGTGATTGCCCAGCAGCCAATCATCCTGCCATCGGTATCGGCACAGTACTGGCGTGTTATGTCCTGTATTTCCGGGTATGGAGAGAACATGGCGAAATTGTACGGGAAACCACCCGCGCCTATGGCGATAGCCAGGTCGGCGGCGGCGTAGCCCATTTCCTCGGCGATCATGGCTCCGGCCAGCGCATCACTATGGCCCAGTCCGCCAACCGCCTCGGGGTAGCTCCTCTTGTGATACCCGAGTTCCTTGGCCTGGCGGAGGACATCCCAGAAGATGGAGTCCCCGGCAATGACGTCTGCAGGGTCGGCGAGTTTGTCCAGCTCAACGGCGGCCGGTCGGAGGACATTCATGAAGAATCTCCTGGCCTCGGTACGAAGGGCTTTCTGTTCGTCGGTAAGGTTGGTTTCTATCTCAAGAAGTCCCATGTCTACCTCCTTTACAGGTGGTCAGTCATTCACGGCTGACCACACATTAATGAAGACTGGGGGTATGCTAGCATACCCCCAGTCAGTTTGTCTTGTTCTGTGGAAAAAGTGTCCTGTCCGGTACTAGTCCCTCTGTCCGGTTACCTCTTCCTTGAGGTCCTGGTCTATCCAGACGAACCGGAGTACACCGCAGTCCTCACCGGGGTCAGGACCGACACTCCTCTCACCGACGTAACCCTTGAGCCAGGGTGTCCAGAACCGGTAGATGGCGGCTGTCGGTATCGGAATCTCCCAGCATTGGTCTATCTCGTAGAGGCACTGCAGGCGGCGAATCTCCGACTGCTCTGCCGGGTCCACGGTCACTATCAGTTCCTCGTATACCCCTTGGGCGTAGTCATCGACGACGTTAGCGAAGGCGTAGACCGAACGTGTTCCATCCAGCCCAACCCATCCGCCGTTAGCCCAGCCGAAGGCATCATCGATGCCGTTGTTGCCCCAGGTGATGAAGCTCATTCCGGGGAAGGACCTTACCCACAACTGGTTGCCGAAGGTGGTGGATTCCACCACGTCTATCGTCATGTCGATGCCGACATCGGCAAGCCAACTCTGGACCAGGGACATCAACTCGACGCCGATCGGCCAGGCAGCCGAGACCTGGACGTCGGTGGCGAAGCCATTCGGGTAACCTGCTTCGGCCAGCAACGCTTTGGCTTCTTCCGGATTATATCCGTAGAGCAACTGGCTGCTTGCCGGCAGCTCCTCCAGCGGTGTGTAGTGGTCGGCGAAGGAGGGCATCACCGGCCAGGTGAGCATGTAAGCCCGACCTTCGTAGTAGTCCTCCAGGATGGCCGGCTGGTCTATCGCCATGGAGATTGCCTGCCGTACCCGCTTGTCGCTGAAGGGCAAGATATCGGTGCGCGGCCAAATCGTAGCGGTGGCGTCCGGCAGCATCATTACCAAATTCAGTTCGGGGTTTGACTTCTGCATGCCGTCCACCTTGTCGGAGGGGACAGACTGCCAGTCAGTCTTGTGGGTGCGCAGTGCTGCCAGCTGGGTGGCCGTATCGGGTATCACAATCATCTGGAGCTTGTCAGCATAGGGCAGCCTGTTCTCGGGGAAGAAGGGGTCGAACCCGTAGTAGTTGGGGTTCCTGCTCCAGGTTAGCGAGCTGTCGGTAACGGCATCATCCAGCATCCAGGGGCCAATGCCGACCTGGCCGTTGGGGTCTTCCAGGTCACCGTACATCTCCACCACTTCGCGCGGCTGCATGTACGTCCAGTGCATGAGACCGTGGAACATGCGCGTGCCTGGTACTTCGTAAACGATCGTGAAGTTGAATTTATCATGCTCGGTGAAGAAGGGCGGAATTGTCGGGTCCCGCACATAGTCCGCTGCCTGATAGCCTGTGGCCCGCGGGTCATCCGCAGAGCGTTCATACGAATACTGAACGTCACTGGCAACGAACTGCCGTCCGTTCATTGGCGGGCGGTTCTGCCAGTAGACGTTCTCACGGAGCTTGAAGTTCATGGTTGCCAGGTCGATAATCTCCCAGCTCTCGACTACGTCACCTGTGGTAAACGGGTCGGCGATATACGAGGACGAGAACGGGCATTCACCGGTACCCTGTGGTCCCTTTGACCAGTCGGCGGTGCCCAGTCGTCCGTAGACGTTAACTCCGTTGACCACGGCACGGGTCGAATTCACCGGGTCGAGGAGCTGTGTCGGCGCACCGCTGGCCGAGATAAAGGTGATGGTGCCACCGTATTGAGGGTTCTCCTTCAGTTTGCCCATAGAGTCCAGGACCATATCCGGACCCTCTTCCTCAACAACGGCCGGACCTTCATCTTCCTCTTCTACTTTGGGGGCTTCCTTCTCTGTGACCTGCCCCGTAACTGTCTCTGTGTCTTTCGTTTCCTCAACTGCTGCTGGTTGGCAGGATGACAGAACCAGCGCTGCTACCATTAGCGAAGACAGCAGGAGCCATATAGCTTTTCTTTTCATCTTTACTCCCTTCTTGTTTTTTTGTTTTCCATAGCTGCGGATTCTTTTTTGAAATTCACATGCCGCACCTCCTGGGCGTATTTTATTACCTGCTATTACACCATATACTCCATATTCCCCGCACCTTTGTCAAGTCCTTAGCCAGGGTGTTCGTCAGGCCCCGGCCTGGCCCTTCTGGCTGATCTTCTCCTGAATCTTCTTCGTGGCCCGTCCGTAGCGGCCAACGCCGCCCCTCAGCCTCGGGTCGAGCAGGTCTCTGACGGCATCGCCCCACATATTGATACCGTACACGGCGACGCTGAGGGCTACATCCGGCCAGAGGGCCAGCCAGGGTGCCTCATACATGTACCTGC
>DAOUVG010000231.1 GCA_030667735.1 Dehalococcoidales bacterium | reverse complement strand
TACGCAACCGGTAGCTGCTATTTCCCCTGCTGCTCGTATTACCAGTTGGCGTGTCCCGTTTTACCAACACAGTCCAGGAAGTCCAGTAACTCATGGGCTGTCCATTTCGGGGCCTCAATGGCCGTCATGTGGCCGCATCCCGCCATGATGACGTGACGGTTATCCGGGATTTCTTTTGCCATTAGCTCAGTGGGTTTCAGGAAGACAATATCGAACTCACCGATTAACAACAGGGTGGGGCACTTGACCTGGCGCAGTCCTTCGACCATCGGGTCGGGGTCGGTGTAGAAACTCTGTCTGAACTCGATAAACGCCTGCTGGCTGACGCGGTGCTGGTAGAAGCCGTCCAGTACGTCGAACAACCTATCGCTGTACGGGTGCTGTTCCATCTTGAAGGTGAAAACGCCGGGGTTGGCGCGCCATCCGGCCTTCCTCTCCTCATAGGTCGGCGTCGGTTGGGTCGCCGCATTCTGCATTGCCTGCTCCATAGTCGCGCGCATACGCTCGCGGTCTTCTTCGGTGATATCCCTGCCGTCGGGGTGGTACATCGTGGGCTGCGTTTCGGAACCGGTATCGGTCAGCATCTGGCTGAGCAGTCGGTCCGAGTGCCTGATTCCGAAGCGGGCAGCGTACATGCCGCCGGTGGCGTGACTGAGCAGATGGAACTTGTCGATTCCCAGGTGGTCGGCGAGGGCATTGAAGTCCTCTCCCATTGTCTTCTCGTCATAGCCTTTAGGCTCACCCTCAACCACGGTACGGCCGTGGCCCCGCATGTCTATCGATATCACGCGGTACTTCTCGGCCAGGTCGGCGGTGACTCCGGTAGCACTCCAGTACGAGGTGTCCTCGCTCAGTCCGTGGTTGCAGATTATAGGCTCTCCCTGTCCCACATCCTCGTAGTAAATTCGCGCGTTTCCGTTCTGGAAGAATGCCACTTCTTACCTCCTGTGTTCTTTAAAAATCTTCTTATTGAGACCGGTAGATACCGGCTACCAGTTTGCACGGCCTGTCCCGGACACGCAGTCCAGGAAATCAAGCAGCTCACTGGTGGTCCACTTCGGGTCTTCAATGGCCGTCATATGGCCGCATCCCGGCATGATAACGTGACGGTTATCCGGGATTTCCTTTGCCATAAGCTCACTGGGTTTGTAGAAGACGTAGTCAAACTCACCGAGTAGTATCAGGGTGGGGCAACTGACCTGGCGCAGTGCCTCCACGCGCGGGTCGGGGTCGCTGTAGAATGTAAGCATGAACTCTATTATCTGCCAACGGTCCTGCCGGCGCAGGAACCCGTCGTATACCGGCCACATAATATCGCTGTACGGGTGTTCGGCCATCTTGAAGAGAAAGACACCGGGGTTGGCTCGAGTACCGGCAATTATCTGCTCAACGGTTGGCAGCTCTTCCGGCATGGGCGTCTCGGCATCGAACTGTGGGGGCAGAGCAGTCAGTTCATTTCCCCGGGCATCGTACATGGTGGGCCGGGTCTCGGAACCGGTGTCGGTTAGTATCAGGCTGAGCAGTCGTTCCGAACGTCCCATCCCGTATCGTGCCGCTACCATGCCGCCGGTGGCGTGACTGAGCAGGTGGAACTTGTCGATTCCGAGGTGGTCGGCCAGGGCATCGAAGTCTGCCGCCATGGTATCGGCATCATACCCCTTGGATTCACCTTCAACCACGGTACGGCCGTGCGCCCGCATATCCATCGATACCACGCGGTACTTCTCGGCCAGGGCGGCGGTAACGCCAGTCTCACTCCAGTAATTGGCATCCTCGCTCAGACCGTGATTGCTGATTACAGGCTCTCCCTGGCCAACATCCTCGTAGTAAATCCGCGCGTTGCCATGCTGGAAAAAGGCCATAGTCGTTCCTCCTTTGTATTCCATCTATCTGTCCGGGGTTCGCCGCGATGGGGCGGTGGTCCGGGTGTCCCTTGCAGGTTGCTGTGGTTATGTTACGCCTCTGGTTGAAGGGTGTCAATCTTGTATTGTGCGGGGTACAGTACAGCCGATGATGGCTGGCTGCACGGGGTAGGGCGTACACTAGTGTGAAGGTTCTATTGAGTGGAAGACGAATCAAGGGGGACACCCCCTTGAAATCCCCCTCGAAAGGGGTTGCACCCCTCTCTAACTCCCCAAAACGGTGTGGAGGACAATTTCAGGCAGGGTTCATTCACACCTTATAGACTAGCGCGCTGTTCAGGCAAGAGCCTGGGAAAGCGACTACAAGCGGAGTGTAAAAGGGGCAGGCCCATCAGAATGGGCACCCCCTCTGGACTCCCCTTTTTCAGCATCCTGCTAGAGCCGACACATTAATTGAGAGTACTTTTAATGCGTGTATGGATAGATGTTGTGTCTTTTAGTACCTCCAGAACTCGTTCTTTGTCACATTTGGAAAGAATGTTTTTACATTCAAGATTTGCATTTGTTGCTAAGGTGCAGTATCAGTCTCCTCGTATAATTGTGGGACCCACTCTGTGATGTGGCTCGATAGTATGTCAGCTATTGCTGCTTCGAGTACCCTCCGGCGTGGGCGGGCTATATCGAGTAGTGGCGACAGGGAGCGCTCCGCGAACTGGCGAAGGAAAGGGCATTCCTTCCGGAGTGTGGCAAAGGTAGTCCAGGCGCCACCGTATATGAAATAGTCTAATTGCCTGATGTAGGGTTCTATCTGCTGCCGGGCATGCCCGCAGACCCGCTCAAGGAAGACGTCAACCTGTTTTTCCCGGTGCCGCTCGAACCGGCGCTGGGATGAACCTCCCTTTCGGTGTCGGCCGTGGACGAGGCCGGTGCCGGTCTTGCTGGTGAGCAGATTCTCCCCTTGCCAGACACCGATGGCAAAGGCGCCGAGGCGTACCAGTACCAGGGCAATCGTGAAATCGTGCTCCAGTAGCAGACGCAACGGCTCAATACCGCCACCGGGTGCGATGTATTGTTCCGTGAGCGGAAATGGTGGCCGTATGAGGAGCTTTCGTGAGGGTCCCCAGAAGATGGCGGCCCCTGTCCGGGAGCCGACAGCGAGTTCTACCATGCCGGCAGGGATAGACACATCAGGAAGCGCTTTACTGAGCAGGTCGTTGACATAATCTGCAGATAGCTCAGGTGCCAGAAAGACAGATGTTACCGCATTGCCCGTCGTTTCCAGTTCTCCGAGCAGGCGGAGTGTCTTCGGTCGACTGAGGTGGAACTGTCGGGAAGTTAGTGTCTCCGTGGTACTTTGCCTCCCTGTTACAACTGAGCGATGGTTACCCCGTACCACGGAGTTAGTGTCTCCGTGGTACTTTGCCTCCCTGTTACAACTGAGCGATGGTTGCCCCGTACCACAGAGTTAGTGTCTCCGTGGTACTTTGCCTCCCTGTTACAACTGAGCGATGGTTGCCCCGTACC
>DAOUVG010000302.1 GCA_030667735.1 Dehalococcoidales bacterium | reverse complement strand
GTCCCTTCTGAGGGACGCTCCCTCTGGACTCCCTTTTTCATCACCCTGCTAGACTCGATCCGGGATACGTGTTTGCCCCCTGGATTCCAGCCTGCACTGGAATGACATCAACATCCATCATACGTCACTCTATATATGAGACACTACACTAGCAAGGGATGAGATTGCTTCGGTGTCTCTTCGCTTTGCTCAGAGTCCCTGCTCGTAATGACATGTTAATGGCGTGTCACCCTGAGTGTAACGAAGGGTCTCAACCTGCGGAACATACTACCTGATATTCCTGCAACTGAGTACCAGGCCAGACCCTTCAATATCACACTAAAACTCGCCAGGTTACCTGTTCGCGTCTTAGAAAGCAAAACTGGAGCGCATCTTGATTCCCCAGTGATTATCCTCTTTGGTCATCACCCAGATGGAAGGGAATGTACCAATCCTGGTGCCATCAATCCTGTACCGCGAGAATTTCACCATAAGATGCACTTTATTCTCAATACTCTGGATAACTTCCCGGGAATCCCAGCAACTGTGATTCCATTCATCGCGCTTCCTGAACTCTTCAAAGAAATTCGGTGGCATTGCATCACCGGCGTCTTCGCTTACTCTTAATTTACCGTTCGCTCCCACACGGGCATGAGGAAAATTAATACAGGTGCCTGTTTTTACGACGTCACCCTCATTGAATGCATCCATGTAAGCCATAGCCGCTTCCACTGCTTTTTCTTCATATTCGTTTTTTACAACTGTGACAACCTGTTTTCCTTCTGCATCTTCAGTGGCTTTCTCCGTAGTCACTATCTCTCTGGGGTATGATTTATCTGGTTGTGTCATCCGGTTTCCTCCTAACCCAAATTTACCACTCACTGAGTCAGGATTTATCGTATCACGGTAATTCATGGTTTGGAAAGAGAAGTGGCAGGTGGAGGAAGTAAAAGCATTCAGACGGATATAGATGTACCTGTTTTATTGCGGAAGTTTTAGGAAACCTTTAGAGAATCAGACCGAGCCTTTAGACCACATTTATCACAGCGTTGATACAATAAAGTCAGCAAGACAAGTAATATTCGGAACGGAGGATAGCAGTCAGGAATGACAACCTTGAGTCGGTATCTGGTGAGAAGCAGGAAGAGTTCCGGCATCGCTATCTTTGCGGCGTCAATTACCTGTCTGGTGCTTCTGGCAACATTCTCCGCCAACCTCAACGCATCTTTCACGAACACGGGCGATATCTCACTTCTGGCCCCCCTCACCGACATCACCTCGCTGGACCTGCACAACAGCCCGATGGGTGACCTTGCTGTGCTGAATACGTTCCCCAACCTCACTTCACTAGACCTCAGCAACACCGAAATGAGCGACCTTTCCCCGCTATCATCCCTTACCGGGCTCACCACGCTCTTCCTCGATAGTAACCAGATTAGAGATTTGTCACCCCTTTCGACATTGACCAGTCTCCGTACCCTCAAGCTCGGTAACAACCAGATAACCGACCTATCGCCCCTGGCATCATTGCCCAACCTGACCTCGCTCAGCCTGGGCAATAACCAGATAGTGGATATCTCATCTCTGGCGTCACTGACCAACCTGACTTTGCTCAGCCTGGGTGATAACCAGATAATCGATGTGTCGCCTCTGGCAGCATTAACCAACCTGACCTCGCTCAACCTGGGCAACAACCGGATAAGTGAAGTCTCGTCCCTGGTCGGTCTTACCGGACTAACGGCACTCTTCCTCGATGGCAACCGGATAAGTGATGTCTCGCCCCTGGCCTCACTGGCAGGTCCTTCCTGGCTCTGGCTCAACGAGAATCCGTTGGACGCGGAGTCGTTACAGACCTGCATTCCACGCCTTGAAGAAAGAGGAATAGCGGTTCACTGGTAACGGTCCCGCTCTTCAAATATCTGCCGGCAACGAAGTTCAGGATTGTGGCTGCCCCTATCCCACCCCGGAACCCTCACTCCACCGCCAGCAGTAGCCATCTCCTTCCCGGTAAAGCCGCAGGAACTCCTTTTCAACCATGTTACGCACCTGCCGCTGCACGACATCAGCGGACTGACCCGGCACCTGCGTTATACGGTGGACCAGCTCTCCCTCAGCCGCATCAGCGTCGGTGACCGCTTGCGCGACACCCGGACTCTCGATGACGTCTCCCTGGATCAGACTCCAGATGAATTCGCGGCTTTCCTCCCCTGCCAATCGTGCGATAAAATGCTCGTCCCCGGCCTCAGCCCTGCGTTTAACTTCATGCCAGGCTTTTTCAATAACCTCGTCATAGAAAGCCATTGCCTCAATTGCCATCTGCGGACTCATGTCCGCCGTCTCAACAATAGGATGGTTTGCATCGAACTGTGCCCAGTCCGTGGTGAGGATACGAAGGCCGTAGTCGGCCGCCTTTTCGTAAAGGTCTGTGCCGGGCAGCGGCGAAAGCATGTGATACCCGTACTGGACACCATAGGTCTCGTTAATCTCAGCAGCAAAGGACCTGGACTTCAGAATGGTGTCCGCGTTCTCCCCCGGAAGACCGATTATGAAAGAGCTGAAGACCTCAAGCCCGGCGTCGGTGGCTATCTTTGCTCCACTCCTCATTACATCAGGAGTGATTCCCTTCCCGATGGTCTTGAGAATACCCTCATCGGCGGACTCTATGCCGAACAGCATCATCCGGC
>DAOUVG010000063.1 GCA_030667735.1 Dehalococcoidales bacterium | reverse complement strand
GCAGGTTCGCCTGCCTTCAGTAGGAAGATAAGGCGGTACTGTGTACCACAAGTATCTTATTCCTCCAGCAGCATCTCCGTGGCGGAGACTGTCATGCCGTCCGCCGTAGTGTAGCGGTAAGGTTTGGGAGGACGGGCTACCCCTATCAGGAAAGCCGCGGCGGCAAACAGACCGATAATCACCATAAATGCCGGCCGGTATGAGCCGATAACATCGAAGACGACATTCATGGCTACCGGGCCTGCGGCACCAAACCCGAAGGCTACCAGAAAGCCCAGTGAACGAACCAGACCAAGACTGAAACGGCCGAAATAGTTAGCCCAGATTACTCCCTGGATTACGGCGATACCGGACATACCAATTCCATAGACTGCCACTGCCAGCCAGAGAAACACCGGCTGCCCCGCCAGCAGGAAGAGAAAAGCCCCCACACCCTGGATAATGAAGGGGATGACACGCACGAAGACCCTGTCGGAATACTCGGCAACAAACCCCATGAACGGGAGCACTGCCGCCATGATAATGGCACGTACAGTCATCACGGTTGCCAGCGTGGCATCACTGTAGCCCAGGTCCTGAATATAGGCGGCCAGGCTGACATTTATACCCTGAAAGGCCATGCTGCTTATCCCCAGGGAAGCAGCCAGAAGCCAGAAGCTCCCGGTAGTTATCACCTCACGACGGTTCCATACCGGCTCTCCCGAAGTCAGCTTACCTTCAGAGTGCTCCTCCCCGTTTCTCCGGTTTCCTTCAGTATCGGGTGTAATCCCATCCGGATGCAGGCCCATATCCTCCGGTCGACGGCGCATGAGGATTACCGAAGGGATAAGAACGGCCAACCACGTAACCACGGCAAAGACGACGAACATGGTACGCCACCCGGAGGAGGCAATCACAAACACGGTTACCGGGACAAAGATTATATTGCTCAGGTTATTTCCAAGGCGCCCAATGGCGATGGCCCGGCCACGCTTACGGACGAACCAGTTGTTGATGGCTACGTCCGTCACCAGTCCTCCCATGAGGGTGAAGCCAATGGCCACCACCACGCCCCGCAGCAGGTAAAACTCCCAGAGAGCGCTTATCTGGGTTACGCCCAGCATGGTCAAACCGACAACTATTGCACCGATGGGCATCAGTACGCGGGGACCGTAGCGGTCAATGAAGGGACCGACAACGGGAGAAATCAGCGCCTCGGTTACACGGGCAATAGTCTGCACGGCGGCAACGCTGCTACGACTCCAGCCGAATTCGTTTCCAAACGGCTTGAAGAAGAACCCCAGCATGGAGGAGTAATGCTCGGCATAAGCGAGATGTGCCAGGAAGGAGGCACCCACTATATTCCAGCCGTAGAAGTAGCGGGGCTTCCTGCGTATCGTGGTTGTCACACGGGTATTCTACACCATATTGCGATACAGGAAACACCCTTAGATTAAAACTGTTGACATACACTGTCCGGTGGGCTAGTTTGTATTACCGGGCATGATATTTGTGTCAAGGAGTATTTTATGGATGAATTCAACGCCTATGTCAAGACCAATGCCGGACGCTTTATAGAGGAATTGAAGGGGTTCTGTCGCCAGCCAAGCATTGCTGCCCAGGGTATCGGACTGGAAGAGATGGCGGAACTGGTGCGCGCAAGACTGGAGAAACTGGGTGTCGATGTCCGTCTGATGCCACTGGAGGGCGGCCCACCCATCGTCTATGGGGAGTTAGGAGAAGGTCAGCGCACCCTGCTAATCTACAATCACTACGACGTGCAGCCCCCCGACCCTCTCGATGAATGGGTATCGGAGCCTTTCGACCCTCAAGTCCGGGAAGGAACGTTATACGCCCGCGGCGTGGCCGACAACAAGGGAGACCTGCTGGCCCGTCTGCAGGCCGTCGAGGCCTATCAGGCTACGTTGGGCAAGCTTCCCCTCAAGCTCAAGTGGATTATCGAGGGGGAAGAGGAGGTGGGCAGCCCCCACCTGACGGCATTTGCCATCGAACATGCCGAATTGCTCTCCGCCGATGGCTGTATCTGGGAGGCGGGCGGCAAGGACCTGAAGGAGCGTCCCACTATCACATTGGGACTGAAAGGCATCATGTATCTCGAACTCAGGGCTCACGGCGCCAGCAGTGACCTTCACTCCTCGCTGGCTACCATTGTCCCCAATCCGGCGTGGCGTCTCGTCTGGGCTCTCAATACACTGAAGGACGAGAATGACAACATCCTGGTTGATGGCCTCCTGGACCATGTGGTCGAGCCTACTCAAGCGGAGATGGAAATGTTGGCCGCCATTCCCTTCGAAGAAGAAATGATGCTGGCCAACTTCGGCATACCTCGGTTCATACGGGGTCTGACCGGCATCGAAGCGCTGAAAAAGCACCTCTACGAGCCGACCTGTACTATCTGCGGTTTCAAAACGGGATACATCGAGCAGGGCACCAAAACCGTGCTGCCCAGAACGGCCATGGTCAAGCTCGATTTCCGTCTGGTACCCAACCTGGAGCCGGAAATGATATTGGACCTGCTGCGCAAGCACCTGGATAGACGGGGTTTCACCGATATCGAAGTGGTCACCGGACATGGCGAGCATCCGGCCAAGTCGCCGCCGGACGCACCTGTCGTGAAGGCTGCCATCGCTGCCGCTGAGGCGGTCTACGGCCAGAGCCCGGTCATCGTTCCGCTGATGGCCGGTAGCGGTCCCATGTATCCCCTTACCCAGGCATTCGGAACACCGGCTTTCTCGGCTGGCGTTGGCCATGCCCGGAGTGGTGCTCACGCTCCCAACGAGAGCGTCCGCCTGGATGACTACTTCCAGGGTATTCGCTTCATCGGAGAACTGATTCGCCGGTTCGGTACGGGATAGCGGGGGGTGTCCCCCAGATATGGTGGGGTTAGTCAAAAGGGTTTTTCATCACCCTGCTGGTAGCCCCAGGGTTGTCCCGGGACCAGCTCTGCAAGGGTATTGTAGTATGAAAATATTAGTGATATGATGTTGGATAGTGGTTTTAGTTCAGGTTATTATCTCTTTTGGTAAGTCTCCTGTGAGACTTTCGCGGACTTATCCAGGCACTGGATAACCCCAACTCAAACCAGCCGACTGGTATGAAGGAGGTCGTCCAGTGGTGCTCCGAGACGAGTTTATCGTGAGTTCCCGTTGCAGGCCATACCCGTCAGCACCAACGATAAACATCCATTCCACAGGCCCAGTCCCGCCGGTGGGCATGACTGCTGTCCTTCATGATGGCCACCGTCAAAGCATGACATCACCCGGGAACACTACGGAATAGAAGGAGACCAACATGCGTATCTATGTGGGCAACCTATCCTACAATGTAACTGAGGAAGAACTGCGCCAGGAGTTCGCCACCTTCGGGGAAGTGGAATCTGTAAGTGTCGTGACAGACAGGAACACCGGTCGACCCAGAGGTTTTGCATTTGTCGAAATGACTACCAAATCCGAGGGTGACGCTGCAATCGCTGCCGTTAACGGGAAAACACTTGATTACCGCACTCTTGTCGTCAACGAGGCTCGCCCTCGCACCGACAGCGGAGGCGGTCGTTCCTTCGGTGGTGGTGGCGTTGGCAGACGAGAGGGTGGGGGTGGAGGTGGAGGTGGCGGCTTTGGTCGAAGGGACGACAGACGCCGAAGGTCCTAATACTACCGGGCATCAGTCAGACACCATACAGGTAGTACTATTAACCTGGCAGGCCTCTGTGACACGGTATGCTGCCCTCAGTGCACCAGCCGGATTTTCCAGAGGGCCTTGATTGGCAGGCCCATTGAACACCCACCAGCGGTCAAGCCCGGCAAGAACCCGGCTGCTTAACGTTTCCAAGCCTTTCCCCGGTTTGCGGATGGGTGTTATCATAATCTCGCAGTGCCGGATAGTCGCAGTTCTCAATGCCGGTAATCATTCTACTGCACCACCAATCGGATAGAGCCGGTCCTGCTCATTCGATTCGACGGCCTCTTCGTCCGTGCGGTCGGTTCAACGTCTCCGTGGGAAGAATACCTTATTCCCGGAAAGACTGCCCCGGCATCTACTTGACAGGAATGAATCACGTCTTCAGAATAGCTATAGCAATAGCCTTCGTGAATACTGTGATGCATGCAGAATCTGCCAGCCGTACTGGTCCGAGGTTCGAGAAGATGAGAGGCATACATGTCTTCCGGCGGGTGTTTGGAATCCACCTCCGTGTGCATTATACGTGGTTGATGGCCGCGGTCCTTCTCACGGCCGCTATTGTCACTCAGTTCTCTACCGTCTATCCCCTGTGGCAAAGGTTAATCCTTGGAGCGGCTGGCACAGTGCTGTTCTTCCTTGTCGTCCTCGCCCGGGAGTTCGTCCTCGCCGTCACTTCTACCAGGAAAGGTATGACGATAAACGTCATCACACTCTTTGTCTTTGGCGGACTGCACCAGGTAGAGAAGGATACTACCGTCCCGGCCCTTGAGCTACTACAATCTGCAATCGGACAGCTAATCAACCTGCTTACAGCAGGGGTTTTCACCGCTGTCTATTTTCTACTGGTACATACCGGCAATATTATCGTTGACGTGCTTATGCAGTGGCTGGCGTTTATCTGGTTCATGCTGGCCATTCTTCACTTCGTACCGGGTTTCCCTCTGGATGGAGGCAGGGCGCTGCGAGCACTTCTCTGGAGGCTTACCGGCAACTATGAAAAGGCGACTCGCACGGCTGGTTGGATAGGGTGGACTATCGGGTTACTCACCTCTACAGGGGGAATTACGCTACTGGTTCTGACACAAGAATGGTTCACCGGGGTGTTGCTCGTAGCCGTTGGTCTGGTGCTTCAGAACGCAGCAACGCATGGTCGCCGACTCGCCGCACAGACCGGTGCTCTCACCGGTGAGCAGCAGAGTATCCGGTAATACTAATCATTCCGCCACAAGGATTTTTCGGTAATCCGGTTTATTATCTCCGTCCGGCGGCTTTCCGTGTAATAGGCCCGCCACTCCGCCTTGAACCACCTGAAGGGGCTCTGTGCTTCGGACCACAACCGCAGCCTGATATCGCGAGGGTCAGCAGTCAGCCAGGACGCGTCTATTACCGTGGCCAGTGGTGTGCCGCCGGTTATTTCCACTTCGTAATGACTTCGTCCGACTCTCTGGGGCAGCAGACCCCGATTATAGATGGCCCAGTTCACCTGTACGGTGTTTCTCGGTGCTGCCCTGGTTTTCACATAGAGACGACAATCGTACGGGTCATCAGGGTTCAGCCAGCGCAGCTCCATGATTCCGGTAAGTAACGGAAAGGACATCTGCGTCACCTGTGTTCTGCTCCGTTTATACTCCTGAGAACGCTTACCGACAACATCTTCCCATTCTCGCCATTCCGTCCAGGAATCATTGGTGTGCCGCAGTATGCCGATGCTGGCCATGGTCTCGCCAAATACATCATCCCACTTGTCCGTTCCCAGCAGCCAATCCGCCCTTTGTTCAAGGTCCCCGCCTCTGGCAAGTACCGCGCACTCTATTGATTCCCCCAGTATATAACGGAGGATTCGGTCCGCCAGAATCGAGGCGACCTCATCCTGTACAGCGAAATCGCTGTGACCGTATTCACCGTAGTAGACAACATCTGCCCCATCCGAGTATTGAGCCGTGAGTGGCACCACGCCGTCGTCCATATCCCTCGGCCATACATCAACTCCGGCACGGTCGAACTGCGGACTGAGCGGTGCCTTTTCTGCCGATATGAAAGCGAGCCAGTATTTCGTGTTGCTCACCCACTCTCCCCCTTCAGAACTATCCAGAAAAAGCACGGATTCGCAGACTCCTTCATCGGCACCCATCAAGAAAGTCTGACAATACTCCAGCACAGGGCTACCACCGGGCGTATAATAGTGCTCCAGTTTCTTGATGGGGCTATTAATAGTTATCACCGCCACTACCTTATCAGCTATCCCGTTGATGTTCTGCGATACGGCGTATAGCGCTGCCTTGCCTCCCATGCTATGCCCGACAAGGATAAGGTTATCCTTACCCTGAAAGTGCTCGTCTATGCTGTCGACTATGCTATGAGCCCAGGTATCGACATCTTCGTAGCCGGGATAGCATCTTGCCATAGTATTGATGCGCAGAGTAGTGCCGGGGTTGGCCTGCTCGTAGAGGAAGTCAAATGCCGGTAGCTGTTCTTTTAGTAAGTCAGAGAGAAGCTGGAAGGTGCAGTTGTCGCTGCCCATACCATGCAGGAATACGAAATTGAGCTCCTTGACCTTGATACGGACCGGTGGCGCTGATTGTGCCAAACCGGGAAAAGCAACCAGGATACACAGGCAAATGAGCATCAGCAGCGATATTCGTTTTATAGCACTAATGAACATACTATCACCAGTCAAGTCCACTTTGAAGTCTTTTTTCATTACTACCAAGCCGGCTAGCAGTCTATCTATGAATACTGTAAAAGCCCGTGCGTCCTCTGTCAAGGTTATGCTGGCCGCCGTACCGCATTTCACACATTATGTCCACAAGATATGGAACTGGACTTTCCCGCCAGAATGGTTACACAATAGATTGTGGTATCGCGATTACTGTTCTACGCCCCTTACTGAAGTAATGAGAGGTATTGTTTTTGTGTGGCAACCGGTATCGGCCGTACTGGAGTGTCACTAATGTATCGAATGAGTACAGGGGCTTGACAGGCCGATACCCGAAAGGTAGAATATAGTTAGGTTATACCTAATGTTCAGGCTTACACTAATTTACCTGTGGAGGTGTTATATGGTGAAGCGAAACAAGGAAGACCTGGTGCAGCACATCCTGAGGATGTCCGAAGCGCTATATAATGCACTTTCACCCGGAGTGCCGACCGAGTGGCTCTCGTCCGATTTGACCGTTGCCCAGTTGCGTATTCTGCTTGTCCTGCAGTCCCGGGGTCCCACCCGGATGAGTGATATCGCATCCACTCTCAGTGTTACTCTCCCGTCGGCAACCGGTATTGTGGACAACCTGGTTAAAAAGGAACTTGTGGAGCGAGAGACCGACCCGACAGACCGAAGGCTGGTCATCTGCAAGATGTCTCCCGCAGGACAGGAAAGCATTAACCGGCTCTGGTCATCCGGCCAGTTCCAGATGGAGAGGTTACTTGACGGCCTGTCCCTGGAACAACTCCGTAAAGCTGCCGATGTTGCCGATATGCTGTTCAGCAATATATCGGTGAAGGCGGAGGAGGTGACAACAGATGAAGCGATTTCCTGAAGCGCTAGCCCGATTCATAGAACGCCGCCCCTGGTGGCTTGTCGCCGCAGCCGTAGTGCTGGCTGCCGCTGCCATTCCAGGGATTACCATGCTGAAAACGGAGACCGGTTTCGATACACTGGTCTCGCCCGACTCTTCACTGTCACAGGACAACTCCAGATACCAGGAGCAATTTGGTGCCGAACCAATCACTGTTCTACTCGAGGGCCAACTTGAGGACATATTCTCGACTGGCAACCTGGAAATTATGCGTGTCTTGGTGCAGGAGTTCTCCAACGATGATCGCTACCGTGCTGTTGCCGGCCCGCTGGATATCCTCCAGGCAG
>DAOUVG010000079.1 GCA_030667735.1 Dehalococcoidales bacterium | reverse complement strand
TTACTCCCGCACACGCCTCAGTTCAATAACCACCGGGTTCTCTGCATCAGGGCAGGCAACTGTAGTCCTGTCCGGGTCTTTTTCCCAGGGGAAGGCACCGCCGGTCTGTAACGCCATGGCGAAAGGGAAGATGGCATTATAGGCGAAGGAGCACACGTTCGGTGGAGTGAGTTCTCCCACCGGGAACTCATCGCCAACATGCATCCCGGCTTCACACGTTCCCTTCTGGCTGATTACTTTTCCTATCACATTGAATAATTCTGCCACTGGATACCTCCTTGGTTCGAACGAAGAGAGCTACCGGCAATCCTTGACACGCAGGTTATGACTTCCGCGAATACCGCATCAGTTTCCAGGTGAGGACTTCGCAGAGTACGGTTACGTCCTCGGATTCGAGGCAATCTGTAATGTTAGTATCAAACAGCATGTTCATCTGCGGTGCCAGTTCCTCGTCGCCACGCCAGAGAATGAGCGTTATCGGGACGCGATTGAAGCCGTTGATAACCACACCGGTATCTCCCAGGTCGATTTCGCGGCCGCCCAGTGTCTTGCTGGCTTCCACCAGTAGCTCCGGCTCCAAGCCGAACCGTCTGGTGAGCTGGTCGGTGGTTCTCTTGGAGAAGGTAGGGAAGTAGACCACACCCCCGGGAAGGTCCCGGTAGGTAATGAGCCTGTTTGTCGCTGTGGTGCCTCTGGCCTGGGCAAGATAGTGCAGCACCAGGATTTTCTCTCGCAGCGGGAGTTCGTGAGCATCCCCTTCTGGCAAGACGGTGAGGTCCGGGAATGATATGACATAAGGTTTTCCCAGATAGTCGACAGTGACGGTAATACCGGAGTTTACGCTCTCGTACCGGGAATCGCTGAGGCGGGACTGCTCTTCGAGGTCTAATGCAGACAGACGGTCACGCACAACCCCGAAAGCAACATTCAGGTTGTATACTGTCCGGTTCTCGTCCACAGGCAGCACTGTCTTCCTTCTCCCTGGGCGCCTCGCAGTGGTGGCACCCGCTGTAAACCTGTGGAGGCCGACCCCGGTCAATTATCCCGGGATTGCGGCCTCCACGAATTACCATACTATCGGAGTGTGGCTGGTGCTACACGTCCAGCCAGGAGTGGGAGTAAAGGACCTGTCCGGTCACTACCCGCACCGACTTGGCGTACTTCGCCTCTTCCGGGTCGAGGGAAGCGAGGTCAGGCATTTCACCATCCATTATGCGGTGAATCATGGCGACACGTTCCGACCTTTCACCACGGGCTATCTTAATCAGCTCTGCGTCGAATGCGTCCACTATCGCTGAATGTATATTGTATTTCATGAGCATCATCAGGTAGGTGCGGTTGAGGTAGGGGCGGAGTTCGGTGGGTGTACCATTGGAGACATTGGACAGACCTACTGCTGACTTGCCGCCAGGAGCAATCTCGTGGAGCATACTCATGAACTCCAGGCAGGGCTTGACCTGGTTCGTATCCACGTTGCTTGCCGGGGTTATGATAGGGT
This sequence comes from Dehalococcoidales bacterium, assembly GCA_030667735.1. GTDB lineage: Bacteria > Chloroflexota > Dehalococcoidia > Dehalococcoidales > Fen-1064 > DUES01. The sequence goes on along the minus strand of DAOUVG010000079.1, from coordinate 5,505 downwards.
CGAACCAGATAGTATCATTGGTAATACCCAACTCGGCAGCTGCCATCATAAGCTCCATGGCAATCATGCTGCGTTCGTCCTCATCTCTCGGCATACCCTCTCGTCCCCAAAGCAGCCCGATGAAGTCGGCATTATACCTGGTGACCAGAGGTAGCTCCTCTTCCATCCTGGCCAGGGATATAGAGTTTATTAGCGCGCGTCCCTTGTGAACCTTGAGACCGGCCTCGATTGCCACGGGATTGGTACAATCGAGTGACAGGGGCATGTCAACTACCTCTTGTACTGTCTTGACTGCCCATTCCATCATCTCGTCACCAGCCCTGCGGCCAGGCCCGATGTTGATATCGAGGTAGTCTACTCCCGCTTCAGTCTCGGCTCTGGCCATCTCCTGGATGGGAGCAGCATCTCTCTCCCTGAGAGCAGGGCCGAGTGTCTTGGACATTATATTGATGTTCTCTCCGATGAGAATCATTGCTCCCTCCTAAGCTTTCCAAGATTTCAGGTAGGCTGGAATGTGGGCGGCGTCCCTGGGACCAACCATTATCTCCCAGCCGGGCAGTTCCTCTTCCATGCCGCCACTCTCCGCAGCCGCGTAACCGGGGATTATGAGCTTCCGGTGCTTGACCTTGTCTTCGATGCCGCTCTTCTTGACGAACGGGCCGATAAGGTCGGCCACGAACTTGCCTGCTGCCCAGGCGGTCATTACGGAAAGCCCTTCGGTGTCCATTACCAGGAGGTGACCGGGCACCTTGCTGCTTTCTATCTCGCCGGAGACTATGAAGTAGGTCAACGCAAAGTTAGTGGTAACCAGGACCGGAGAGTTCTCATCCGGATTGTTGATATCGTAGATGCCCTGTTCCGTCGCCAGCGGCCGCTGGGGGTCGGTGAAGATGTTCATCCGCTCGACGAGGAGAGGGAACAGACTCTCTCCATAGAGGTCAGAGAGAACGATGATTCCACCGTATTTAGCAACGAGCATGGCGGAAATCATCGCTTCCTTCATCGGGTTATCTGTCATCTCACAGGGGAAGGCAATCGTGGGGAATCCCAGAGGGCGGAACTTATTGGCAAGTGCCGCATTTCGGGTAATAACCTGGTCCTCGAAGGTCTTGCGAACGGTCCTGGCCCCGGAGTCAATAACAATATCATTAACACCGGCATCCATCAGTTTCTGGGTGAGCTCGGAAAGCTCTTCGAGTCCGTCAGCCTTGACACCAATCGAGCAGGAGTTCTCCTTGGCAAGCTCCGTCATGGCATCGAGGTTGTCTTTGGTTGCGCCATAGACCAGCGGCTTCTTGTCGGCGCACTCCTTCAGACCGGCAGCAAGAATAGTGGTGTCTGTACTCATCAGGATAAGGTTGGCATCGCTGTTCTGGGCCACCTTGCTCACCAGGGCTCCGAACTTTGCGGCGTCCCCTGATTCGCTCTTGACCGCCACTAATTCCGGGCGGAGGTGCAGGCCGACTCTATCAAAACGGAGTTCCTTGAATCTTTGAAGCCTGCCGTCAACGTCTGCATCAGACATAGCATCGCTGACGAGTACGGCTACTGCCGTCGGGTTCTCGAAGCGTTTTTCGTGGCGGAACATAACCGTCTCGCCGCCGACCTTCACCGCCTCGGGGCCGGTTCCGATGGTAACTGCTTTGATGGGAGGTGCCGAGGCCTCAGCGAGCTGTTCTTTTGCTTCTTCGGAGACATGCGGGCAAGCCGAGAGTTCCGCCTTGCCCCCGGCCAAGTTCATGGCAAAGGCGAGGCAGGTGGGCACTCCACAATCGCCGCAGTTCGTCTTTGGCAGCAGCTTGAATATTTGTATACCGGTAAGTGCCATATTCCTGACTCCTTTCTTAGCCTAGTATCGAATCCATAGTGAGGGCCGGATGTCCTTTCTCTTCCAGGAAGGGTAGAATCTCGTCTTCAGTCTCACCCACGGATTCATCGGCAATCATATCTATCAAGTTGGGTACACCCATCTCCTCAGCCCTGGCATTCAGTCTGTCAGCTATCTCTTCCTTGAGCATCTTGGGCATCCAGACTATACGCAGCAGACCACCATCGCCAATGATGAATTTCCTCTGGCAGATGTTGTACTTGCCGTGGCCTACAAATCCCGGGCTGCTGATGCCACCGCCGATTGTCCCGGCAAGGGTAGTGAATTTCATTCCACAGGGGGTCATACCGGCGTACTCGCGGTTGACGGTCATGATGCCGTTGCACATCGGCAGGACTGCCGCGATGGCCTCGCAGCATCCGCAGGTGGTCATCGGGTCGTTGATAATGCTGTAGAAGTTGTAGTGGTCAATCTTGCCACGCGATGCCTGGAAGACGAAGTCATTGACACCCTTCCACTGGCCGAGCTTGGCATCGATTGTCTCTCCCTTTTCCACGGGCTGGTTCGGCCCGGTGGGGTTTATCTCGAAGGATGCCTTACAGTCCATCCAGTTATATGAACCACAGAGTCCGGTCCTCTCGGGGCTGACCACGCAGACGTGGCTGGGAGCGAAGGACTGGCACAGCGTGCAGGAGTAGTAGGTCTCGGTGGTCTCGTCGGTCATGCCTTCGATACGGGTGTCACGCTCGGAGTAGACCGTACGTGCCTTTTCTACTATGTCCTTTACCTTGTCTTCTTCGGTATAGAGCTTAACCTGGAGTTTATCGAATATCCGGCCGAAGTCCTGGTGGAGCTTGGCGTGGAGTAGCGCACCAATGTGCTCCAGCTTGAAGCCCTTCTCCACGGCACCCTTACCGACACGCACCCAGGCGATGTCTCGCTGGCCGATGTGCATCGCGCCCTGGGCATAGTTTATCAGGTGGTGAATCTGGCGCTCCAGGATAGGCTCGTAGTCCTCTTCGAATTCCCTGCCGGCTACCTCGACGCATATTGCCAGCGGCAGCCGGGAACCGGGTTCAATGTCGCTGATATCCGGACCGATGACTTCAACATGTCCGTCCTCGACTTCGTCCATCCGCTTGGAGGTGACCCACTCCACCATGGCAGTCCGGCCTCCGCCGCACTCCAGGTAGATGTCTTCACCACGCACGCGCTCGCCCTCAAATGCCGGGCCGTAGGCTACGGGAATCGGTACGTCAGCGACGGTCACCTTGAGTCCCCGTACCTCAATAGCCTTGGCGACAATCTCATCGTGAGGAATGTTGGAAACAACGTGCTCATAGGTGCAGATACCGGTGGGTAATACTTCTGGTATCGGGGTATCCGCGATGACGGGGAAACCCCAGTTGATGACACCGGCGGCATTGGCGTACCACTCGTCGGTTACGTAGCCCATTGGAAGCACAAAAGCGAAGACGCGGTCTTTGTTATAAATCAGTATCTTGCGATAGTCTCCGGGTTCCATACCACCGAAGGACATGGCAGCACGGGTAGCAAAACCCATGGCGAATACGGCAGCGCTCGTGTCGGGACCGAAGGAGACCAGCCTTGTTGGCCAGCCAATTTGCACTCCGGCCTCAACGAGCTGCTCGGCAAAACTGACGCCATTATATCTGCCAGCCATGAAGACATAAAGGTTCTTCTCCAGGAGCTCCTGGGCAATGGTTGCGGCGATTTCTGTAGTGGGAGCAGCACCGAGTATGGCAGCAAATCCCGGGGCCGTGCCATCCACGAACTCAACACCGCGCTTTCTCAGGATAACGTCATCCGCAGCACCGAGCCAGATATTGTCATCGCTGACATCCTCGCCCTGAATGTAAAAATTGGGATTCTCCAGGTAACGGATAGCCTCTACCATCTCTTCTGCAAACAGCGTTGACATCCCTGCGTCAAGGGCTGGAGCCAGGTAGGGCAGCGGATGTACTTCCTTGACCAGCGGGGGCAGCATGGCCTGACATTGTTTCAGAATCGGCTCCATATCCCCCAGGTTCTCTACTTTTTCGCCAAGCATACCGTAGATTATGGGTAAGAAGTAGGCTGTATTAGGGAAACCCACAGGTTCTTTGGCGCCCCATTTGTCCATGGCTTCCTGCCACTTCTTCTCGGCGTTGCCGACAATATTGTGAGCACCCCTGATAGCTGCCGAGGCAATTATCTTGGACATATCATACCTCCCTTATCTCTCTCAACGTGGGCATTTAGGTCAGCTCGCGCCTCATTTCCATGTCGTAGAGTACGCGTTCTCTGGCCTTGTCAATGCCCAGAGCTTTACGTTTTTTATCAATGTGGTCGATCATCAGGTGGGCTGCCTTGATCGGGTCCTCTTCAAATCCCCACATCCCACCGTACATGTCTTCCATGTCTTTGAACAGGAAGTCGGTTACTTCTTTGCTTCCCAGGGTGGGCCAGTTAACGCCGAATACGGTATATACACCCGAGGCGACGAAGTACTGTCCGATGGATATTGCCTTCTCGCTCATCCACTCCGGTGCTGCTCCGGCTACCGGCAGGTCACTGATGTCATCCCCGAGGCCGCCGTCTTTGACCATGGCGCTGGCGGCTATCAGGATGCGGCTGTTGTCCACGCAGGAACCCATGTGCAGTACAGGCGGGATACCAACAGTCTCACATACCTCTCTCAGGCCCTCGCCGGCGAACTCGGCGGCCGCTTCCGGTACCAGGAGTCCAGCTTCAGCGCAGGCGATAGCGTTGCATCCGGTGGTAACCACCAGCACATCGTTCTTTATCAACTCCTTAACCATGGCAATGTGACCCTCATTGTGCTTGACGCGGGCATTGTTGCAGCCGACTACGCCGGCCAAACCCCTTATCCGGCCGTTGATGATGTTGTCATTTAGTGGTCGGTAGGAGGCCCGGAACATGCCACCCAGCAGGTAGTTGATGGTCTCATGGCTGAATCCGGCAATCTGAGTAGTCTCATTGTCAGGAATACCAACATTCCCCTTACGATTGGGGAAGTTCTCAATAGCGGTTTTGACTATCTCCCGGGCTGATGTCAGGGCATCGTGCTCGTCAAACTCAATGTGGATGGCTCCAGGTATCTTGGCCTTGGGTGAGGTGGTGATAATCTTGGTGTGGTAGCACTCCGCTACCGTGGTTATGGACTGGAAGATGCACTGGACATCCACGACCATAGCATCCACTGCCCCGGTTACTATGGCCAACTCCTGCTGAAGGTAGTTCCCGGCTATGCCTACTCCGTGACGCATCAGTATCTCGTTGGCAGTACAGCACATACCGGCCAGATTAATGCCCTTGGCGCCTTTCGACTTAGCCAACTCCACCATTTCCGGCTCCTGGGCAACAGATACAATTATCTCGGAAAGCAGTGGCTCGTGGCCGTGAATAATAATGTTGACCTCATCTTCTCTGAGTACACCCAGGTTTGCCTTGCCCAGAATAGGGGCCGGAGTACCGAAGAGAATATCCTGGAGCTCAGTGGCAATCATACTGCCTCCCCAGCCATCGGCTAGGGCAGCTCTCACGCCTTGTTTGAGCAGATTCTTATAGTCTTGGTCGACCCCAATATGGGTGCGATGCATTATCTCCACAATCTCCCGGTCAATGCCTCTGGGGGCTACTCCCAGCTTTCGCCA
>DAOUVG010000304.1 GCA_030667735.1 Dehalococcoidales bacterium | reverse complement strand
CTGGGCATTCGGGATTCGAGACTACTAGGAGTCTGCCCGAGTAAACCCACACTCCCTTGAAAGTCAGAGAAGTACGTAGGAGGTTATTGTGTCCACACAATCAGAGCAACCGAAGAAGCAAAAGGGCGTTTCTGGATTGGCGATACCAGCTGGTCTTTTTATTGGTATGGGTGTCGGCTTTTTAGTAGATAATATTACTGCCGGTATCTTCCTGGGTCTAGGTGGCGGTTTTCTAATCATGCTAATTGTGCGGGCCAAGCTTGGCGAATGGTAAAAAGGTTTGCTCAATCTCACGCATAAAGGCTAGGCGTGTGACTGTGGAGTAGAAAAGGAACCTAGGGAAGCAATGAGCTCCCCCTATTTAGAAGATATAAGATGTTCACCCCCTCCCCTGAACTCACAAACTTTTCCTGGCACTACCACCATCCGTCCATCCCGGAACCGAGCCTGCCAGTATGCTATAATAGTAATGCAGGGTAATCTCCAACCACCTGTACCTGCGGGCGTAATTTCACAACCAACAGGGGCTGATAGAAATGGTAACCAAGTCTAAGGACTATTATAAAGTGCTGGGTGTGCCCCGGAGTGCCACTGACGACGATGTCAAGCAGGCCTACCGGAAACTGGCCATGCAGTACCACCCGGACCGCAACCCCGGCAAAGAAGAGTGGGCCAACGAGAAATTCAAGGCAATCAACGAGGCCTACGGTGTGCTGGGAAACCAGGAGAAGCGGAGCCAGTATGACCGGTTTGGCACGGTGGGAGACGCCGGCGATATCTTCAGCAACCGGTCCACCCAATCCACCTTCGAAGATGTGATGCACGATTTCGGTGGAGCCGGGCTGGGCTTCGACTTTCTGGACGGTGTTTTTGGCGATTTCCTCCGCGGCAGGAACTTCACCTTCCGTAAGTACGGGCGAGGCCCCGGCGGACCGGGGAGGGTGCATTTCAATGTCCCCAGGGGAAGTACCCCGGAGACCCTGTTCTCCCAGGCACAGCGCTCTCGTAGCCCGAACATTACCTATGAAATCACAATCACTGCAGAGCAAGCCGCCGGCGGTATGGAGAAAGACCTCAAGCGTAAAGGCAAGAAGCTGCGTGTGAAAATACCTGCCGGGGTCAAGACCGGCAGCAAAGTGAAGCTGCGTAATGCGCGGCAGGTAACTGACGGTCAGGCCGGCGACATAATAATAAAGGTCAAGGTCAAGGTCAAGGTCAAGTAGTCCCGGTCATTGCGAAGGGTACACCATGAGTGGTCAACTGGCATACACCGTCTTTGAGACCGATATCGGCTGGATGACGGTACTGGGTTCCCCTCAGGGTCTGATGCGGGTGACACTGCCGCACCGTTCCGAAGCGGAAGTAGTCCGGCAGCTTGGTAATGCCGTTGAGCAGGCCACGCACTCCGACGAGCAGTTCACGGACCTGGTGGCGCGCTTCAAGAGCTATTTCTGTGGCGGCAGACCTTCCTTCCCCGACCCGATTGACTTCTCCGGCGCCACCCCTTTTCAGCGTGCCGTATGGGAAGCCGCCAGGCAGATACCCTACGGCGAGACCAGGAGCTACGGCGACATCGCGGAGAATATCGGGCGATACGGAGCAGCCCGGGCGGTAGGGCAGGCTATGGGCCGAAACCCTGTGGCAATCATCATACCCTGCCACCGTGTCGTTGCCAGCGGCGGCAGGCTCGGTGGCTTCGGTGGCGGCGAGGACCTGAAGCGGTACCTCCTTGACCTGGAGGTATCCGAAGCTACCGCCTGAACGCTGTCTTCACCTTACCTGAAGGGGCGGGTTTCGGGATGCCCTGCCTGAAGAGTCAATGTGGTTCCAGGTCGCTCTTAGCCCGGTATCGCCTCTGTTTCGCCTCAGCGGTACCCCTCATCTTCAGGCCAAGGAAGTCCGCCTCGTACTCTTCAATCAACCCCTCGCTGGCAAAGCTGAAGTACCGGTTGTCCCCGATTACTATGTGGTCCAGCACCTGGAGTTGCATGATGCTGCCGGCGTAGACCAGGTCCCTGGTTAGCTGCCGGTCGCTCTGGCTGGGTTCGGAGTTGCCCGAGGGATGATTGTGCGCGAAGATAACCGCCGCAGCGTTCTTCCCCAGTGCGCTCTCTATTACTTCTCGCGGCGGGACAAAGCTACCGTTCAGCGTTCCCTGAAAAAGGTCGTCGGTCTCGATAATCTGGTGCTGAGTATTCAGGTAGATAACCTTGAAGACCTCTTTCTTCAGGTCCCGCATTGTGTGGTAAAGGTAGTCGAAAATCTCCCTGGAAGACTTGTAGACAGGCCGGTCAATGATGCCTTCCCTGAGAAACTCCCTGGCTACCTCCTGGACGAGCTTGATGCCGAAAGCGGAATGCGGGCCGATACCCTCTATCTGCTGTAGTTCCTGTAGAGAGGCCGATAGTACCCCACGCAGGGTCTTGAACTTTTTAATGGCTTCTTTGGCCTGTGGCTTGCAGTCATGACGCGGTGTGCCCAGACTCAGAAGCAACTCAACGATTTCATAATCGTGAAAGCCCGCCAGGCCACTCTCAATAAACTTCTCCCGCAGTCTTTTCCTGTGTCCGGCGGCTGCCTTGCCTGGGGACTTCTTCACTCTCTCCCTGTTGACCGTCATGACAGTCCTTTT
>DAOUVG010000005.1 GCA_030667735.1 Dehalococcoidales bacterium | reverse complement strand
TTCTGTGCGGCGGCGTAGGCAAGCTGGTTGGAACTACCGACAACAAAGGTGTCAAAAGTGTACCTCGGATTGAATAGAGGAAGAGACCTGCTCTGGCCCCGGACACCGGCTTCAGCGGCTATACCGGCCCCGCCGACTTTAGCGGCATTACCGACTTTACTGGCAAAGCCGGCAAAACCGGCAGCTACCCAGAAATGGACCTTGACCTCGCTCCCGGTCAGGCCGGTGAGCACCTTCTCCACCAGGGAGCGTAGGTTCCTATCGAGAAACTCGGCAACGAAGGTGTTCGGCACCCCGACTGCGAACTCACTATCCCGGAAACTCAGGCCCACGGTTCCTTCCAACCAGGTCCGGAAGTTGGGCCCATTGACATCGATTTCCAGCTCACCGAGAGCGGTCTCCCATATCTGCTGTGCCGACTTAGCTGTCATCGGGCCGCAATCCATTGGTTATACAATCTCAACAGTCTCCAAAATATACGCATAGACGCCATAGGTAAGATAGGGTGATTAAATCCTGAGGTCTTGGAAGGAAAAGCAGGACAACTACTCCAGAATAAGTGTTGATAACCCGAATGGCAAAGGTTCTGACAGCCGTTGCCGGTGGTTCTGGAAATCTGTTTTCACCGTCCTCCTCTCTTAGAAGGTCTGCCGTCCTCTCTTTTATTCGCTATATCTCGTCCGTAGATACGATTTGCCAGCAGTCTATTTTATCCCCATTATTGTCCCGATGTGCCAGTTCATGCTAATTAGTGCCTCCTGTTCACGTGTGGATAACGCCCTCTGGCAGGAGGTACGAAGACGGGCGTCCATTTTAAAGACACTCTCTGTGACTTATGAGTAGCTCCTGACTCGAGTTTCACCGGTATAATTCGCGGGGCGGAAAATGCCAGTGCGCCAGTTGTTGGCAAGCCCTTGAGGTGCTAAAATCGGGTGGTTGGAGGTCTACAGTGAAGATTGTCTTTATGGGTACTCCCGGGTTCGCCGTTACTCCGCTGGAGCAACTGGTAGATAATGACTATCAGGTGGTTGCGGTTTATACACAGCCGGACAGGGCCGCGGGGAGAGGACGTTCCCTGGTCGCACCGCCGCTGAAAAAGGCCGCCCTGTCGCGGGGTCTGCCGGTGATGCAGCCGGACAGTATGAAGCACGGTCCGGTGGCGGAGGAGCTGGTCGGGTTGCAACCCGATGTTATCGTGGTCGCTGCCTTCGGTCAGATACTGCCCCGGCCTGTTCTCAACATACCGCCTCTCGGATGCGTCAATATCCACCCCTCGCTGCTTCCCAGGTACCGTGGGACGGCACCGGTGCCGGGGGCTATCCTGAATGGGGACACGTTTACCGGTGTGAGTATTATGCTGATGGACCCGGGCATGGACACCGGCCCCGTACTGAGTCGGGCGCAGATTCCCATCGCACCCGCGGATACCACCGACTCACTGATGTCCAGGCTGTCCCTGATTGGAGCTCAAACGCTGCTTGACGTCCTGCCGCGGCTTGCCCGGGGCGAGCTTTTCCCGCAGCCGCAGGACGAGGCCGGGGCGACCTATACTAACATCATCAGCAAGGATGCCGGGGGAATCGACTGGAACCTGTCGGCGGTAGATATTGCGCGGCGGGTACGCGCCTTTCAACCGTGGCCGGTGTGCTACGCTAGCTGGCAGGGGCGACAGCTCAAGGTGCTTGAGGCGGTACATCTGGCGATGGAAGCCGTCTCTCCTCGGGAAGAAGACTCCCGGGAAGCAGGGCGGGTTGTGGCTCTCAAGGGCAGGACGGCCGCCTTTGGTGTTATCACCGGGGATTGTATCCTCGGTGTGGTGCGCGTGCAGATGGAGGGGAAGCGTGTCATGTCCGCTGCCGAGTTCCTGCATGGGCAGAGGGAGTTTATCGGCGCCGTGCTACCGTCTGCCTGACACGGGGCCAGTGAGGAGGGTACTTTGTCGGTACCGGAGAACCTGAACGAGTTTACTGCCCTGGTGGATATTATCGCTATGCTGCGCGGTCCGGACGGTTGCCCCTGGGACAGGCAGCAGACGCACCGCTCGCTGCGGGCAACGTTCCTGCAGGAATGCTATGAGGTGCTGGCTGCTCTGGATTCCGGGGATGCGGCGGCTCTGCGTGAGGAGCTTGGTGACCTGCTGCTTCATATTGTCCTTCAGGCGCAGATTGCGGCCGAGGCAGGAGAGTTTGATATCGGGGACGTAATAGAGGGCATCGGTAAGAAGCTGATGTACCGGCATCCCCATGTCTTTGGCGATGGCGATGCCAGGGATGCAGGGGAAGTGGCGCGCAACTGGGAGAGTCTAAAAAGGGCGGAGAAGGGAACGGCTTACTCGATACTGGACAGCGTCTCGGGAGAGATGCCTGCGCTGAGCTATAGCCAGGAGGTGCAGCACCGGGTGGCGCAGGTGGGGTTCGATTGGGAGGATGATGAGGGCGTTATCGATAAACTGGCCGAAGAGATAAGAGAGTTCCGGGAGGCTGAAGGTCTGGAACGCCGGACAGAGGAGTTTGGCGACCTGCTGTTCACCCTGGCGAACATTGCCCGCCGCCAGGATATGGACCTGGAAACAGCCCTGCGGGAGGCCAACCGGAAATTCTACCGTCGCTTTGCCCGCATGGAAGAGGCCTGCCGCCAGCGAGGGGTGAGTTTCAGTGACTTGTCCTTCGATGAGCAGAATGCCCTCTGGGAAGAGGCCAAGAAGGTGGTGGGCGAGCAGGAGTAATTCTGGAGAACCTCATCGGCATAAGGACTAAAGGAGCCGGGGAGACTTGAACCTTTCAACAGGGGAGTTCAAGAGGACCGCAGCCTTAAATACATGCATGAGATGGCACAGATGTGCTATTATTGTTACAGGAATTGATGGTCGGGGCGAGAGGATTCGAACCTCCGGCCTCAGCGACCCGAACACTGCGCTCTAACCTGGCTGAGCTACGCCCCGACACGAGTTATTATAGGCGGATTCGACGTTATATGCAAGGCAGCTTCATGAAATACTGCGTTTTAATAATGGATGGTGCCGCTGGCCTGCCGCTGCCGGAGCACGGCGGGCGTACCTCTCTGGAGCTGGCGGATACCCCGAACCTGGACTCCATGGCCGGAGACGGCATGACGGGGCTGGTCCGTACCGTGCCGGAGGGGATGGAGCCTTCCAGTGCCTGCGCCTGCATGTCCGTGCTTGGCTATGACCCCGGGCAATACTACCGGGGCCGTGCGGTAATCGAGGCCAGGAGCATGGGCATCCCGGTTGGCAGGGGTGAGGGCGTGTTCCGGTGCAATCTGGTGGCGGTCCGCGATGGCCGTATGTGGAGCTATGGTTCCGGTCACATAAGCACCGGGGAGGCGGAACAACTCGTGGATGCCCTCAACCGGAGCCTGGGCAGCGAAGAAGTGCACTTCTACCCCGGGGTCAGCTACCGTCACATCTGCAAGCTGAAGGGCAGAAGCGATACCCTCAGAGCGGTCTGCACGCCGCCGCATGACATCCCTGACCAGCCGATAGACGTTCACCTGCCCCGTGGCCGTGGTAGCCGCTACCTCAGGGAACTGATGACGGCCTCACAGGAAGTACTCCGGGAGCACCCGGTGAATGTGGCCCGCGCGGCCCGTGGTGAAATACCGGCCACGACCATCTGGCTGTTCTGGGGAAGCGGTACTGCACTGGAGATGCCAGCCTTCAGACTGCATCACGGTCTCAGTGCGGCCATGACCTCGGCGGTCGACCTGCTCAACGGCCTGGCACAAATGGCGCAGATTGATGTGCTGAGCATACCGGGCGTTACCGACGGCCTGGATAACGACTGTACCGCCCAGGCGGAAGGTGCACTGAAAGCCCTTGATGACCATGACCTTGTCGTGGTCCATATTGAAGCCCCGGATGAGGCCGCCCATGTCGGCTCGGTAGACGATAAGGTTGAAGCCATCCAGCGGATAGACCGGGAGGTCGTCAGCCGGTTCCTGGCCTGGAACGGGGGGCCGTTGCGCATGTTAATTCTACCTGACCACCCCACTCCGGTGACGCTCCGGACACACACTGCCGAGCCTGTGCCGTTTATACTCTGGGGAAAGGGGTTCGACGGCAACGGGGCGACAGCGTTCACCGAGGCCGAGGCCGGCAGCACCGGGTTGTCTATTAACCCTGGCTGTAATATCATGAGTATGTTGATTCACTGAATCACACGTATGCTGATTCACCGAATCAGACGTATGCTGGTGGGAACATGAGTCACCGCGGCAAGAATTGCCGCGCCACTGCCAGGCAGCGGCAGTCCCCGTATAAGATACCTCTGCTTCTTTGGGGAGCGAAATGGCACTGATTGTCCAGAAATATGGCGGTTCGTCGGTGGCGGACGCCGAGAAGATAAAAAACGCCGCCCGGCGCATTGCCGCGACCAGGGATAAGGGCAACGAGGTGGTCGTGGCTGTGTCCGCCATGGGCAAGACCACGGACAGCCTGGTCAGCCTCGCCTACCAGGTTAATGAACACCCGGATGACCGGGAGCTTGACGCCCTGCTGTCCACCGGAGAGCTTGTTTCCAGCACCCTGCTGGCAATGGCGCTGGCGGCCATGGGTTATCAGGCTATCAGCCTCAGCGGTGCCCAGGCAGGAATCAGGACAACCGCTTCTCACCGGCGAGCACGCATCCTGAACATAGAGCCCAGGCGTATCTTCAAGGAGCTTGAGAAGGGCAATATCGTCATCGTTGCCGGTTTTCAGGGTATCACCGAAGAAATGGACGTAACCACCCTGGGGAGGGGTGCTTCGGATACTACCGCAGTGGCCCTGGCGGCCAGCTTGAAGGCTGAAGTTTGCCAGATATACACTGATGTTGAGGGTGTCTACACGGCAGACCCGCGCGTCGTCCCCGAAGCGCAGCCTCTGGAAGAGATTGGCTATGAAGAGATGCTGGAACTGGCCTCCCACGGGGCCAGGGTCATGCACGGTCGGGCCGTCGAGCTGGGGGAATTGTATGAAGTCCCTATTCAGGTGTCCTCAAGCTTCACCGGGAGGCCGGGCACGTTGATTCACGGAGGAGTGTCAATGGAAGTACGCAACAAGGTGAGGAGTATTGCCCACGACCTCGATGTCGCCAAGATAACCGTTATCGGTGTCCCGGACCGACCGGGAATCGCCGCCGCTCTTTTTGGACCGCTGGCCGGGGCGGGCATCAGCGTTGATACCATCGTACAGAACGCCAGCGTTGATAACATCACCGACCTCACCTTCACCGTGGCCAGTGGGCAGGAGGAAGAGGCCCTGAAGGTGGTTGAACCCATCGCCAGGGAAATCGGTGCCAGGGAATGCGTCAGTGATTCCAGGCTGGGACAGGTCAGTGTTGTTGGCACCGGCATGCAGAATACTCCCGGGTTTGCTTCCCGAATGTTCAGTACTCTCAGCGAGCAGGGGATAAATATCCAGTTGATAACCACGTCCGAGATACGTATAACCTGCATCATCGAAGAGGACAGAGTCGAAGATGCCGTACGTGCCCTGCACCGGGCGTTTCGGTTGGACGAGAAGGAGTAGGCCGCTCACGGAAGATAAAGCTACTCTCGAAGTGAAATCCCGGCAGTCCGGCACTGGCAAGGGGCGTCACTTCTTACCGTTCCGGGGAATCCCCCGCTTTGTCTGTGTGACTGGCTTTCGGCGCGATGTCTATATGAAAATCCCGGCCAAAAAGGTATTGACTTGTCTGGCGGTATTAGCTAATGTATGATGAAATTTGTGGCTGATGGCAGAGGACAGAGGATGTCGTATCAGGAAGAGGACCGGTCGCGACTCGGGCGGCAGATGAGTAAACAGGCTATTACCCTGGCCATGGAAGGTAAGTGGAGGGAGGCGGTAGCCGTTAACCACAGCATCATTGAGATGGTTCCCAATGACGTCGAGGCGCTTAATCGTCTCGGCCGGGCTCATCTGGAACTGGGAGAGTACTCTCTCTCCGAAGAGGCCTACCGGCGGACCGGGGGAATCGACCCCCACAACGCTATTGCCCGGAAGAACCTGCAGCGCCTGTCACGCCTCAAAGAGACTGCCATCGGTGCCACGGCAGGAGCCGACAGGCTGGAACCGCAATCCTTTATTGAGGAAACAGGTAAAGCGGGGGTAGTCCGGCTGGTTGACCCGGCTCCACCGGAGGTAGTGGTCAGGATGGCGGCCGGCGACCAGGTGCAACTGCGCATAGACGGCTCTACACTGGTAGCAGAGAACAACGCCGGGGAGTATCTCGGGAAGGTCGAACCCGGGTATGGGCAGCGACTCGCCCGATTAGTGCAAGGCGGCAACAGGTACTCCGCCGCCATAGTCAGCTCCAGCGAGGATGTAATAAGCATAATCATCCGGGAGGTATACCAGCACCCCAGCCAGGCGGGACGCCTTTCCTTTCCTGCTCAAGGGTTCTCTGGCGGGCGTACTGGTATCGGCGACCGCGTACTGCGGCGTGAGCTGGAACAGGAGGAAAGGGTCACCGATGACCCGGGGTACACGGTGGTCGGAGGTGGCGAGGAGATGGAACTGCTGGTTGAAGAGTCTCCCGATGATGACGATGTTGATGAAGAACTATAGGAGCGATTAGGGAAATGGTTCTGGGGAAAATCAGGCCGGTAAGCATAGAAGATGAAATGAGGGGTTCGTACCTCGATTACGCGATGAGCGTAATCGTTTCCCGCGCTCTACCGGACGTGCGGGATGGGCTGAAGCCGGTGCACCGTCGTATCCTCTTCGCCATGAACGAGATGGGTATGAACTCCAATACACCCTACAAGAAGAGCGCGCGTATCGTCGGTGAGGTGCTGGGTAAGTACCACCCCCATGGTGATCAATCTATCTACGATGCTATGGTGCGCATGGCACAGACCTTCTCCATGCGGGCGATGCTCGTTGACGGACAGGGTAATTACGGCAGCGTGGACAATGACCCTCCTGCGGCAATGCGTTATACCGAGGCCCGCCTGACCGCGATTGCCGAGGAGATGATGGCCGACCTCGACAAAGAGACCGTCGAATTCAATCCCAACTTCGATGAAAGTCTCAAGGAGCCTGTTGTCCTGCCGGCACGTGTTCCCAACCTGCTGGTCAACGGCAGCTCCGGTATCGCCGTGGGCATGGCCACCAACATCCCCCCGCACAATCTGCGTGAGGTGTGTGACGCCCTCGCTTGCCTGATTGATAACCCCAAGGCAACGATTGACGAGTTGACCGAGTTTATCAAGGGCCCTGACTTCCCTACCGGTGGTGTTATCCTCGGTGAAGAAGGTATTAAGAGTGCCTATGCTACCGGGCGGGGCAGGATAGTGGTACGGGCCAAGGCGTATCTGGGGGACGCCTCCGAGACCGGTCAGCGTCAGATAATTATTACCGAGTTACCCTACCAGGTGAACAAGGCTGCGCTGGTTGAAAAGATTGCTTCCCTGGTATCCAGCAAGAAAATTACCGGTATCAGTGAGTTGCGTGATGAGTCTGACCGGCAGGGAATGCGCGTAGTTATCCAGTTGAAGCGGGAAGCCCAACCGCAGAAATTACTCAACAACCTTTATAAATTCACCCAGCTCCAGACTACCTTCGCTGCCAATATACTGGCGCTGGTGGACGGCCAGCCCCGGGTGCTCAGTCTCAAAGAGGCGCTCCGGTACTTCATAGACTTCCGCCGTGAGATTGTTACCCGCCGCTCACGGTTCGAGTTGAAGAAGGCCAGAAGCCGGGCCCATATTCTGGAGGGCCTGAAGATAGCCCTTGATAATATCGACAAGGTGATTGCCACCATCAGGAAGTCGCGTACCACTGAGAATGCCAGACAGAACCTGATGAGCGAATTCAGCCTGTCACAGATACAGGCGGATGCCATCCTTGAGATGCCGTTGCGCCGCCTGGCCACTATGGAACGGGACAAGGTGCTCGAAGAGTATACCGAGGTGCTGAAGAGCATTTCCTACCTGGAGGGCCTGCTGGCCAATCCCGGCAGGGTTCTGGGAGTGGTGAAGGAGGAGCTTGAAAAGATCAAGACCGAGTTCAGCGACGAGCGCAGGACCGAGATAAGTACCGAGGGTGTTTCCGAGTTCCGGGAAGAAGACCTCATCCCTCACCAGCGTGTGGCTGTGATTCTCAGTAACCGGGGCTTCGTCAAACGTGTACCGACCCTTGCCTACCGGTCCACGCACCGTGGCGCCAAGGGCATTATTGGCATAACTACCCGGGAGGAGGACGCCGTCAGGCTGCTGGCGGTGGCGGATACCCATGACAACCTGCTCCTGCTCACCAACAAGGGCAGGTGTTTCAGCCTCAAGTGTTACGAATTGCCACCGGAGAGTACCCGTGTGAGCAAAGGAACGGCGGTTATTAACCTCTTTTCCATATTGGAGAATGAGAAGATTACTGATATGGCAGTCGTGCCGGAATTCACTCCGGATGCCTTTATGGTGCTGGTTACCCGCCTTGGAGAGGTAAAGAAAACGGCCCTGGATAAGTTCGCCGCTGTACGCAGCAGTGGGCTCATTGCCATGGACGTGGAGGACGGGGACGAACTCGTGGCCAGCCGTGTAGCCAGTGACCAGGAAGACCTCGTACTGGTGACCGAAAACGGACAGTCGATAAGGTTTGCCGTATCCAGTATCCGGGCCAGTTCCCGGACAAGTGGTGGTGTTCGGGGTATCCGTCTGGCCGAGGGTGACCGGGTCGTCGGTGCCGGTATTGCCCGACCCAAGACATACTTCCTGGTTATCACCAAACAGGGCTTCGGTAAGCTTACGCCTATTGATGATTACCCCAAACAGCACCGTGGCGGTGGTGGTGTCCGGACATTTAAGATAATTGAAAAGACCGGCGGTATCGCTGATGCCAGGCTGGTCACCTGGTCCCAGGAAGTAATGTTCATCTCCGCCAATGGTATTGTCGTTCGCACACCGGTCAAGGATATCACGGTCCAGGGCAGGAGCACTCAGGGAGTGATACTGATGCGAATGAACGAAGGCGATGAAGTAGTGGCTCTGGCCCATATGGAAATCGCCTGAACAGAGGGACAGATTTCAGCGCCGGATAGTAAAGAGAGCAGAAAGAAATGACGTTACCCGGTTTCTCACTTGAAGGACAGGTTGCCGCAGTCACCGGAGGCAGACAGGGAATAGGCCGGGCAATAGCCCTGACCTTTGCCGAGGCGGGCGCGGACGTCGCCGTTTGTGACTTCGTTGTCGAGGATGGCAAGCTGGAAGAGGTGGCCGAGGAAATACGCGGGCTGGGTCGGCGTGCCCTGGCAGTACGGGCCGACGTGTCCGTGAAGCAAGACATCGATAACCTGGCACGGGAGACGGCAGAAAAACTTGGCCCGGTGGATATTCTTGTTAATAACGCCGGCATCGGCAGCGGTACACCCCTGCTCTCTATCGAAGAGGAAGAGTGGGACCGCGTGATAGATATTCATCTCAAGGGCTGTTACCTCTGCTGCAAAGCTTTTGCCCCCGGGATGATAGAGCGGAAGAAGGGAAGCATCGTCAGCCTGGCATCAGTTGAGGGGATACAATGTGTCAGGAACAGTGCCAATCCCTACCCCGGCGCCAAGGCGGGCATTATGATGCTCACCAGGGGACTGGCCTGGGAGCTGGGGCCGCACAACGTCCGGGTGAACGCAATTGCTCCCGGCCTCATCAGAACAGAGATGACCAGCGGTATGTGGGACTTCGATGACCCGGACTTCAGGACGAACCTGGAGCAACTATCCGGGGTTAGTGGAGCCCCGACTACTCCGGAAGATGTGACCGGTATGCTGGACCAGGTGCTTGCCAGGAGGATACCGATGGCCAGGATGGCCGAGCCGGAGGAAATCGCCAGCGCCGCTCTGTTTCTGGTCTCTGATGCTGCCAGCTATATCACCGGACACACCCTGCTTGTCGACGGCGGTCTGCGGGCCTAGCAGGCTGCTTATAAAAAAGGGGAGTCCAGAGGGGCGAAGCCCCTAGCCTGATCTCTCCTTCCCCTTGGTAAAGGGAAGGAGAAGGCGGCCTATCTAGGCCGCACGGTGTCCCCCTTGATTCGGCTTCCACCCAACAAAACCTTCGCACTGGTGTACGCCTTATCCCGTGTGGCCAAGATGGGCCATGTGCAACTGGGACAGTCGGAAGGGTTTTTCAGCACCCTGCTAGTCACGCTTAATCTGTCGTCGCTTCTCCCTGCAGGCCGGCTCCGATTCCTCCAGGCCGCAGGCGTTGCAGTCACCCTCCCGGCAGTCCGGGGTTCGTTTACCTGCCAGGGCGCGTTCGTATTCTCTCTTCAGGAATTCGCCGGTCACGCCGATGCCGATATGTGACCAGGGGAACACCTCGTCCAAGGGACGCTGCCTTCGGGCGTAGAAATCGATGTCAAGTCCGGCTTCGGCAAAAGCAGTTTCCCAGTTCTCATAGCTGAAGTGCTCGTTCCAGGCGTCAAAGACGGAGCCGAGTTGCCAGGCACGGTAAATAACCCCTCCCAGCCGCCTGTCCCCGCGCGACATCGCTGCTTCGAGCATACTGGTCCCGGGATCATGCCAGGACAGCCGCGTACCCTTCCGCCGGAGACCCGCTTTGAGCACTTCCTGCCGGGCGGTCAGTTCTTCTTCGCCCGCCTGGGCCACCCACTGGAACGGCGTGTGCGGCTTGGGTACAAATGTGGAGATGTTAATCCTCATCTGGGGAGTCCGGCCCGCCGTGCTCCTGCCCAGAGCCCGGATTCTGTCCACCAGTCGGACAATGTCCTGGACATCCTCCATGGTCTCTGAGGGCAGACCGAGCATGAAGTACAGTTTGAGGCTCTTCCAGCCCCTGGCAAAGATGGCTTCTAAGGCCTCGAATAGTTCGTCATCGGAGATGTTCTTGTTGATGACCTGCCGCAGCCTCTCGCTCCCTGCCTCCGGAGCGAAGGTAAGACCTATCTTCTTTCGCGACAGCAGCGAGTCCATCAGCTCCACGGTGAAGCTGTTGATATAGAGGCTGGGCAATGACAGGGAAACGTTATCAAGGTTCCGGGAGAGGTCGGTGACAAGCCGGTCAATCCCGGGGTAGTCACTGGTGCTCAGCGAGACCAGGGAGACCTCGTTGTAGCCGCAGCCGGTTACCAGTTCCTCGGCTGCGTTCAGTACCTCTGACGGAGGTCTCACCCTTACCGGACGGTATATGATGCCGGCCTGGCAAAAACGGCAGCCGCGAGTGCAGCCGCGCTGTATCTCTATTGCGCCACGGTCGTGTATTACCTCGATGTAGGGTACCACCGGCGCGGTGGGTGGGGGCGGAAGCTTGGCAACAGCACGCCGCCGGATGGCCGGGCTGGCCTCCGGTGCCGTCGGGGTGATGCTCTTCAGGGTACCATCAGCCTGATACTCAACCAGGTACAGACCCGGTACATAAACGCCGGGAATGCCGGCCAGACGACGGAGCAGTTGCTCCCTGGTGGTGCCGTTCTCCTCCTTCCAGTGCCGGAAGGTTTCGAGCAACTCCAGTACTACTTCCTCACCATCGCCAATAACGAAGACGTCAATGAAGTCGGACATTGGCTCCGGGTTAAGGGCACAGCTACCGCCGGCAATCACCAGCGGGTGGGAGTTATTCCTCTCGGCGGCACGGACCGGGATTTCCGCCAGGTCCAGCATGTTCAGTACGTTGGTATAGGTCAACTCGTAGCCCAGGGAGAAACCAATTATGTCGAACTCAGCCAGTGGGCGTTTCGATTCCAGGCTGAACAGGGTAATGCCGGATTCCCTCATCGCGGCCGCCATGTCCACCCAGGGGGCAAACACCCTCTCCGCGAGGACGTCAGGCTGGCCGTTGAGCAGGCCATAGAGGACGGGCAAGGCCATATTGGACATACCCACCTCGTAGGCATCCGGGTAGGAGAGGACTACACGAATGGGAGTAGCTGACCAGTCCTTAACGATGCTGTTCCACTCGCCGCCGGTATAGCGGGCGGGACGGGTTACGCGGTGCAGTATTTTGTCGAGGTCGGCCTTATTGATGGTCACGGATACTATTATACTGGAAGTTGCCTGGATAGGCTAAATTGAGGACTACTGGACCTGGTCTGCATCCGGTTCGGCCAGGTCAAACTTCATACCGTCGCGGGCGGCGATAACCTTCACGCCGGTTTTTTCGGACAGCTTCTCGGCTATTTCCCGGGGATTGTTCCGCCAGACACCCATCCCGAAATGCGTCAGTATGGCCGTTTTCGGCCTGATTTTGCTGACAATACGCTCGACATCAGGAACAGACAGGTGGTCGATGGGTGTATCGGGGTGGCTTTGCGGGGTGTGGGGTTCCATGAAAACCACGTTGATGACCAGTAATTCACTGTTGTAGTAATCGGTCAGGCCGTCGAAGTAGCGGGTATCCGTGATGCAGGAGAAGGTATGACGGGCAGTCTTGAAGACCATGCCGTAGGTTTCAACCGGATGTATGTGGCGTACCGGCGTGGTGAAGGAGACATTGCCCACGGTGTAGGACTTCCCGGCTTCAAGCAGTTCGACTCCGTCCAGGCGCTCCTTGAGGTAGGAGAAGATTACCGGTTCACCCTCCAGGGCATCGGCCGGGGCAAACAGGCGGCCCTGCTTCTTGAAACCGCCCTGGGTCATCGCCTCGACCATTATATTGATGTCGGCGGAGTGGTCAAGGTGGCGGTGCGACAGAATGATGGCGCTCAGATTCTCCGCCTTGAGCTTCCTTCTGGTGGCCTGGACGATACAGCCGGGGCCGGGGTCGATAAGTATCTCGGTGCCGCTCATGTTCAGCCAGAGGCCGCCTGAAGCAAGCATCTGGCTGATTATCATGAACCTGGCGCCGCCGGTGCCCAGAAATGTAATCGTCTCGCCGGACAGGTCCTTGCTCTTCATACCAGTCTCACTATAGCGGATGCGGCCCCTTGCAGCAAGGGGTATTGCCATAGCGGTTTCTGCTACAATGGCTTTGACCTGCCGGTGGCGGACGATTAAAATGGGGAGAGCCAATCACCCGGTGAGGAGATTGTTATGGAGCATATCTGGGCCCCCTGGCGGATGGAGTATATTCGGATGAATAAACCGGACGGGTGTATTCTTTGCGAAAAACCCGCCGAAAGTACCGATGCGTCTAATTACATCGTGCACCGGGCGGACAAGACCTTCATCATCATGAACACCTATCCGTATAATCCGGGGCACCTCCTGGTGGCCCCCTATCGCCATGTGGCCGGCCTGGAGGTGCTGACGACCGAAGAGCTTCACGAGCACTTCGAGCTTGTCACACAGTGTATCCGGGTGCTGCGGGAGGCACTCAATCCCGGCGGTTTCAATATAGGGACCAACACCGGCAAAGTAGCCGGTGCCGGTATAGCAGACCATATCCATACCCATATCGTTCCCCGCTGGCAGGGCGATGTCAACTTCATGCCGGTGGTGGCGGATACCAGGGTCATCCCCGAGGCGCTGACGGATACCTACATGAAGTTGAAGGACAGGTTCTGATGGCAGAGACAAAGCCTGAGAAGAAGATACGTTGCCCGGCCTGTGAGCGGCTCTTTCCCATCAGCGAGCTCCGCGAGCATCAGCACAGGTGTCCGGAGATGGCCCGACTTGACATGGAATTAGTTCTACCGGGCAGGAACCTGCGTAAGTGAGTGGGAATCCCCGGATATAGTGTAACGGTACAAATGCCCGCTACCCTTCAGGGTAGTCCGATGTTCTACGAAGCGCTACTTTCTTGCTTACTCCCGTGCGAGGTTGTCTGTGGTGGTAACGATGACTCAAGGCACTACAGAGAGCCCGGTGAAACTACTCTGGCTGCAGAAAATACATGCAGGTGACGACAGCACGATATGTTGCATATCGCCACCTGCATGTCTTAAGCACAGGGGCTGAGATATTACCGAAAAGCTACTTTCTGTGTGTGCTGACCAGGCCGTATCCTGTAGTACCAAGCGCAAGGCCCATGACTATCATAAAGACGCCAATTACCTTGACCACCGTGAAGATACCAAAGGATGCTACGGCAAGGTACAGGTAGTTCTCGAGGTTAAGGGCCTGGGAATAGCTGAGCTGAGTGAGATTGGTCGGGTCATAACGGCCACCATCTCCAAGAAGCTCTCCATATGTAGGGGATATGCCATGCCGGTGTTCCCGGACTGTATCTCCGGCTAGCTGGGCCTCTGACATGTTGTCGACAACACCCTCTACACCTTCCGAGGTTATTTGTTCCTGTTCCATGGCATCTACCAGGAATGCTTCCTTGGCAAATCCCTGCTGTACAAACACGATACCCATCGCCAGCGATACCACCGCAAACAGCATTACTATGATGCCCAGGTTACGAATTCTGGTGTTCATGTCTCTCCTCCTCCCCATCACTACTGTCTTCTATTCTAGGGCGAAGAGGAGAACATGTAAGCGACTTTCGTCACAGATTGGCCAGAGTACACAACTGGTAATGAATGGAGCGAGAAGAACAGGCTGGAAGGGGGCCGAAAATAGAAGAGACAGGTATATTGTCAACCAGACCCTGAAAGGTGCTAGAATTGACCAGAGTAATTGGTGCCCCCAATGGAATTCGAATCCATGTTTACAGCTTGAAAGGCTGTCGTCCTAGGCCTCTAGACGATGGGGGCATACCAGTCAAGTATAGCAAAATCGGTGCCAGGCAGCAATGATAGCATGTGCGGGGCAGTCTGATATGAGCGGTGCCACTTCCCGGGATGGGTCCACTCCTGACCAGCAAGGCAACTGGCTGCGGAGGAACTACCTTTCCCTGCTGATACTTCTTTTCGTCCTTGCCATTGCGGTTGGCCTCTTCGTCTTCTTCCAGTATAATCCGGAGAGGGTCGAGAAGTTCGAAAGCCTCGGCTACATCGGGGCTTTCCTCATCAGCATGGTCACCACTGCCACCGTCATTCTTCCCTCCCCCGGGGCCATAGCGCTATTCTCGCTGGGAGCCACCTTCAACCCGCTGCTGGTCGGTCTGGCGGCCGGTGTGGGCGGCGGTATCGGGGAGATGACCTCCTATCTGGCCGGATACAGCGGGCGGGGCATCTGGCAGAACAACAGGACCTATCACAATGCCGTCACCTGGCTTCAGAGGTGGGGGTCAGCGCTGGTCTTTGTCTTTGCCGCCTCCCCGCTGCCCATCGACCTGGTCGGCATCGTCGCAGGGAACCTCCGGTTTACCATCTGGAAGTTCTTTATTGCCTGCTGGCTGGGGAAAACCGTGCAATACCTTGGCATGGCGTATATGGGGGCTTGGGGATGGGATACCGTTATCAGCCAGCAGTGGGACACAAGGGCGATGCGTATCGGGGCAGCAGGCGGCACCGTCGTGCTGGTACTGCTCCTTCTGGCGCTGGCACTTGAGAGATGGACCTGGAAGCGTGACCGCTAGTGTAGTGCTTCCAACAGTCAGTTAGTTTGCTGAGACTGCGAAAGTAGGTTTCAGTCAAGCCGTCCTTTTTAAGGGTTTGGAATCAGCATCGTCATACAAATAACGATATTTACGAAATACTACGCTAGTGGCGGCACAGAATCCGGGCTTTGTACCGCGAGATTCTTAGGGGGTTCCTCGTTCTACCCGGAGCCTCACTCAGAATGACAGTTGCCGTTGAGTACAAAGGGATTGAAAAGGGGCGCAGCCCCTCTTTCTTTTTCTTCCCCCTTCCCCATCTGGGGAAGGCGAACTGATAATAGAACCAGTGGTCTCAGTAGGCTCGGGCTTGGCATTTACGAGTTCGAGTACCTGAGTGGGGATGGAGCCCCTAACCTCGACCCTATCCGGGAAGACATGCACCTTCACGCCGAAAAGCTGCAGCATTGCCCGCCGGTTCTCTGTAATAACGGCCTTCTGTTTCTCGGGATCATCACACTCAAAGAAGGCGGGAGGGGCATTAATGAGCCTTCCCCTGTGTTCGATGCCATCCACTCTGAAGTAGTCCATGTCCACCACCTCGCCGATGGCGAGTTCCCCGTCAGTCTCCCGAAAGGCGTTGAAGCCGGCCGGGAAGTACTTGTCGTCGATCGAGCCGAAGATGCCGAAATCGGTGATATTCAGTGTTCCTGCTTCGATGACCTTCTGCACGAACGAGATACGGCCCTCGACCAGGTCGGCGGCCTCGGCCGGGTCAATATCGCGACGGCGGCGCAATAGGCTGGCCTCCAGCTTCTTGAGCACGCCAAGCTTCAAGCGGTAGGACTTCTCCGTCACGGCCCCATCAGCGAAGGCCATCCCCAGGCGTTCCAGCTTGGTGCGGACGTTGTTGAGCTTGTCGTCGATGGCTAGTGTACTTTCCTTCAGGTGCGATCTGATGTCCTCCAGTTCGACCAGACCGTCATTGACGCACCGGCTGAGCGTCTGGCGGTCACGGAGCACGTCCTGGACCTTCCTCCACACCGCCAATTCCAGATCCTCGGCTCTTACATAGGGCAGGTCGCATCGCTCGTCCCGGTCCAGGTGTCTCCGCTCGACCCGGCCGCGGCAGGCATAGTAGCGGGGCTCTTTCGGCTTCTGGTGCAGGCATTTCAGCACGTGACCGCACTTGCCGCAGATACACATCCCCTGCAGGAGCCAGCCCTTGGCTTTGCGCAGTACCCGGCGGGCGTTCTCACGCTTATGCTGGGCCCGCTGCCAGGTGGCGTCGTCAACGATGACCGGCATCGGTATCCCCAGCGTGTGGCGGCCCTTGTATCCGGGGTGGGTGAGGATGCCGCGTACATTGCTGTAGCGCCAGCGGGCCCCGCTACGGGTGTGGATACCCTCCTCGTTTAGGATCCTGGCGATAGCCTCGATACCGGAGCTACGGTTGCTGTAGAGATCGAAAATGAAGCGGACGGTATCGGCTTCCGCCGGCACTACCTCCCAGCGCTTGTCGTCGTTCAGCCAGCGGTAACCATAAGGGGTATTCCCACCCGGCCAGTCACCCCTGGCGATCATGTACTGACGGCTATCGCGCACCCTCTCCCCGATCCTACCCCGCTCGAATTCGGCAATCACTCCCATGATCTGCACCGTGAATCTGCCATTGGGCGTAGAAGTATCCAGCATCTCCTGGGTGGCAACGAACTTGATGCCAAGCTGTTCCAGATCGTAGAGATGGTTGAGCAGGAGTCTGAGATTGCGGAAGAAGCGGTCAAGCTTGCCTACCGCGATGATGTCGAATCGCCCTTGCCTGGCGTCGTTGATGAGGCGCTGCAGTGCCGGTCGTTCATCGGTGCCACCGCCGTAGCCGGCATCGACGTATTCGTCAACAACCTCCCAACCCTGACTCTGGCCATGGCTGCGCAGGACTGCCAGCTGGGCGTCGATCGAGACACCCTCTACGGCCTGCTCCTCGGTGCTGACTCTCACGTATATCGCCACTCTCTGTTTCTTGCTGTCCATGGTCTCATCCCCTTTGCTGCAATGCGGTCGTGTCCCCCATATGGCCGCCTGTATAAACTGCCGGTCAGACCAGGCCGCGTTATTCACATCAGCCAGTGCTCAGCCGGCAGTTTTCTGCTACATCCTCTCCGCCGGCCTCACGGACTTCGACCCAGACGACTCATCGTCGCCAGACAGGGCAGCTGATTGATACTCCGGTTTCAGCCGGTAGCGGCCGTTGCCCGTGTACTGGAAGTAGTTCCTCCTGGCCCCGTAGTGTTTGTAGGATGAATGGTTGGGTGCACAGGCAATAACGTGCGAGGTCCAACTCCCACGCTTGAGGTCCGGGTACTTCTCCAGAGCCTCGTGATACAGGTCAGCACCACTGAAGCTGCCAATATCGGCCGCAACCTTGCGGGCCGTCGAGAGGACGATATCGAACAGTGTCTGCCCTCTGCCAAGAGAAACACGACCTGGTTTCCGAACTGTCGGCTCGAAATGAACAGCCGTCTCCGCCTTGTTTACCACGATTGTGATGGTGTCCTCACTAATACGAATAATGCCTGATACCGGAATACTAAAGGATATTTCCTGCATGTCACTGCCTCCCCGACGAAGGATATCGATTATGCAACATACAGTACCTTATTATCTATACTCCTGTCAAGTTACTCTATGCGCCATCCCGCAATCCCGAGTACGTCGCGGGATGTCAACAATCGGCTCTCTATGCGAGCTAACCTGACTACTTGACCGAGTCAGCATGGTAGATCTTCTCGCTAAATAACCGGACCTGGCTGTCTCCATTAGCACCGCGGACCTTTCTTCCTGAGGAATACCATCAGCGTCTGTTTCCTGGTGAATCCGCTCATCGCTGGGTCGTCAATTT
>DAOUVG010000215.1 GCA_030667735.1 Dehalococcoidales bacterium | reverse complement strand
GAGGCTTTGTGTCCGTCCTTACCGAACCTGCGGGATGGAAAGTGAAAGACCCTGTTACCCAGGTACGTGAGGGCTTACACCGGCTGCGTCAGGACCTGGGCCGATGGCGGATTATACGGTAGTATGAGATAATCGACCGGTTTATTGCAATAAGGGAACGCTGCCTGACACCCCCGCCACACAAGGCGAGAGGGGATACGGAGCAGTGCTTGTTGCGACTGAGACGACGTCACTCTGAGGATTGGGGTGGCACTGCGGTAGTTACCGGTGAGGTTGCCAGGCACACCCGATTCTTACCGGCTCTCTTGGCCTCGTACATGGCTTCGTCTGCCTTCTTGAGCAGACCTTCGGTGCTGGCAGCATAGGAAGGATATGAAGCTATCCCGATACTAACACTGAATCCCACCTCCCGGTCATCCATCTGTAACCGGGAAAGGTGCGCTTCTGACCACAGTCTTTGCCCGACTTCGCTGGCGCCCACCAGGTCTGTGTCCGGCGTTAGCACCACAAACTCATCGCCCCCCAGGCGGGCGGCTACATCCGAAGCTCTGGCCCTGGTTTTGATAATCCTGGCCAGTTCCTTCAGCAGGACATCACCCTGGTCATGGCCAAAACGGTCATTGACAGTCTTCAGGTCATCCACGTCAATCATTATCAGCGATACAGCGGTCTTATTCCTCTCCGCACGGGCCAACTCCCTCCGTATTTGCTCCATCAGGTACCTGCGGTTATAAAGACCGGTGAGACTGTCGGTAAAAGCAATTTCCACAGCCCTCTCATACATCTGTGCGTTCTCAATGGCGACGCCTATCTGACTGGCAATTGAACCAAGTAACCGTACGTCTCGCTCCATAATGTTTCGTGAACCATGGCTGCCCACGCAGATTGTCCCCAGTATCTTCTCCCTCGTTATTATGGGTACAGAATAGAGTGACCGAAGCCCCATCCTTTGCAGCACCATCAGGTCAGACTTCATGTCGGCTGAGGTATCGCTTAATATGACCGCTTTCCCCGAAAGTGCCGCCCGACCGGCAAAACCCTTGCCGAGTTTCATCCTCGCCATCTTGTGCACAAAGTCGGCAGAGAACCCGTAGTGAGCTTCCAGCACCAGTTCATTGGTCTGTTCATCGAGCAGGTGTATCCCTGCCGCCCCTACCTGGATGGCTTCGGTTATACTCTCCAGCACACCCTGTAGCAGTTCGGCCAGGTTGAGGCTTTGCCCCAGCTTGGTGCTAATCTCCAGTAGTGTCTCGATTTGGTCGGTGTGTTCCCGGGATGTGGCCTCAGCAATCTTTCGTATGGTGATGTCCATCAACGTGCCCAGCACTGCCCTATTCCCGCCGTATTCGATTGATGTGATTCGTTCCGAGACCCAGAGGGTTTCTGTGTCCTTCTTCAGCACCCTGAACTCGTAGGGAAGACTGCTATGACCCTTCAGGGACGCTATCGCCTTTGCTCTGGCCTCCTCTTTATCCTCGGGGTGAATAAGGTCGGTAGAGCGCATTCCCAGCAACTCATCGTTCGTATAGCCCGATATCTCTTCCATGACACGATTGACGTATGTGAAACGCCCATCCTGCACAAGGTATATCACTGTGGCCGCCGCTTCTGTCATCCCTCTTAATAATTCCTCGCCCTGCCGCAGTGCCTGCTCCGCTTTCTTTCGCTCTGTTATGTCGGCGATTATGCCTATCGAACCGGTCACCTCTCCATCCAGCCCCTTGAGTGCGCTCAGCGAGAGGTCAACATCGATGATTCCCCCGTCTTTCCTGATAACCCTGGTCTCCGTATGGTGCTGCATACCTTTTCGCCTGGCATTCTGCAACCTTATTCTCCGCCACTCTTTCTCCGGGTAAAGAGACCGGACAGGCCGCATATGAAGGTCAGCGGTATCCATCGCCAGCAGGGACTCGGCAAATTTGTTCCAGAAGACTATATTCTCATTCTCATCAGTTACTATTATGGCCACCGTCGAGTTCTCAAAGATGGTCCGGTAGTTTTCCTGGGTTAGCAGCGGGTGTCCGCTCGGTCTCTTGCCGCCGGTGGATTCACCGGCTGCCGCTTGCGCCTTGCCTCGCACTGACCTGGATTTATTCGCCATACCTCATTCCCTCAATGTGCAGCCAGCGTGTTATCCTGATACGTCTGTAAATTGCCGCCCGTAAGGGCTCCGGCTTATCACCTGAAGAATCCACTTCGGGCAAGAACAAAACTATCATATACCAGGCATTTCTTCAACCACCTAATCGTCAAAGGGCGTTATCGGCCGTCGGGTACGAATACTCAACAACACACGAGCAGTCATAGCATAATGAAAATTGCCAACCTCTGGAGCGGCGCGAGTCTTCCCTCCCGAAATGATACCTGACAGACGCCCTCAGGATTCTAATGCCGGCTGGCTGTCTGGTGCAATTTTGACCTGGGTCAGAGAACATATCCATTTGGCTCTCTTTTGTTGCCTCTCTACACCTTATAGCCGGTGTAGACTGTAAGATAGTATGAGTTCATGGTCTGCTGGAATGGCTGGTTTATTGCACGTTGGGAAAGTGAAACGTGGTAGCCTAAGTCAGGTCAGCGTGAAGCAATATGCAGGCGGCAACTGGTGGGTCAGAATGGGAAATGTTGGGTAAACGTTTTCCAGTATCGCCTGTTTTTGGGGTTTTAAGTGGTACCACTGCCGTATAGTGAGCGAAGGACTGCAGTTTAGACGTGTTCGGGCATGCAGTGAAATTTACGAACCCGGTGCAGGTAACGGAGAATAACGTGAGAAGCGCCCTTGCCTACGAAAGTATGCAGCAGAAACACAGCGAACTGCTTGGGGCTATGGACGGAATCACCCATGCCATGTCAATGGTGGTGGAAACGCGAGACCCGTATACCGCCGGCCACCAGAAGCGGGTAGCCGTTATTGCCTGCGCCATCGGGAGAGCAATGGATCTCTCCGAGTGGGATATAGAAGGCATACGTATTGCCGGACTGCTCCACGATATCGGCAAGCTGGCAGTACCCGCCGAAATCCTCACCAAGCCGGGCAAGATCAACGTCACCGAGTTCAGCATCATCAAGAACCACTCACAGGTGAGCTATGATATCCTGGAACTGATAGAATTCCCCTGGCCGGTGAAACAGGCCGTCCTCCAGCACCACGAAAGACTGGATGGCTCAGGCTATCCTGACGGTCTGTCCGGTGACGACATCATTATCGAGGCAAAAATATTGGGCGTGGCCGACGTCGTGGAGGCAATCTCGTCCCACCGGCCCTACCGTCCCGCTCTTGGTCTGGAGTACGCCATGAGAGAGATTATCAAGCAGCGCGGCATTCTCTTCGACTCGAGGGTGGTCGATGCCTGCCTGAAACTCTACGAAGAGAAAGACATTAACCTGGAGCGGCTCCAACTGCCCGCTGAAGGTAGTAAATAAACTGCGGGAAAGCTGACCTGAGAGACACCGGAATTCGTGACCTGAGGCATCCCGGTATCAACCACCACCGACCCCTCCCCGGTAATAACCACCCCGCTCGGCCCTGCCACCGGGACAACTCGCCCTATCTTGATTACGTCTCGCTGAACAGGTTGTCGTTATAGCTTCCTTTCCCATCCATATTGCTCCTGGCCCCGCGCTGCTGTAGGAGTCCGGTAAAGGCCTCACCGGTGAACTGAGCACCCTGATTGGTGTTGAGGATATCCTGCTC
>DAOUVG010000119.1 GCA_030667735.1 Dehalococcoidales bacterium | reverse complement strand
GAGGTTGAACATCTGGTTTGCTCCGGCGGCCAGTATCCCCGATATATAGGGACTCGGGGCAACGTTAAACAGTACCTTATCCCCCTCGGTAAGGGTACTCTGGCCCCGTTTTCGGGAGCAGGCGAGGATGAATGCAGCCATCAGGTTATCGAGGGCGCACCGGTAGAACTCCTTGGTGTATGGTACCCGTTTGAAGGTTCCCGATGCTCCGGATGTGTGTGCCCAGGTATATGGCTTTTCGGGCAGTGCATCCTCTTTCTGCTCTTCCAGGAAAGGAGCATAGTCCTTATATGCTGTCATCGGAACAGCGTCCCGAAACTCTTCAATGCTGGTTGGTGCCACTTCGCCCATCAACTTCTTGCCTATGGTTGAGTGTGCCATAAACTCGATTTCTTCCAGGAGCAGATTCGTCTGAATCTCCATGAACTCCGGCATGGAGAGATTAAGAAAGCCGCAGTATTTACTCCAGATATCGGCCTCGTTGCTGGTACGGTACTCGTCTTTGTACATGTCTACCGGGGACTCCTTTTTACTTGGGCACCGTCAATTGCTGCCTGTTCTCTTTTTGTTCGTCACGCTGAATCACCAACATGTTCAGGACGCACTCCTTCATTATAGCTGACGAATGTTAAGAAACGCATAAACAATGTAAAATATTAGTCAATATTCGTAAGGAATAAGGCTAAATATCGCCCCGCTCACTCTTCCCGGTCGGTAGGACTATCGGATAGCGGTAGCCCGGTAGCAGTAGCAATGGTAGTCTGCTCAAGGAATTTGTAACCAATGCCACGGATGGTAGCAATGTACTTGGGACTGTCCACACTGTCTCCCAGTTTGGCGCGCAGGTGTCGCATGTGGACCGTGATTGTGTGTGTATCTACCTTTTCCCCTCGGTGTGTCCCCCATATTGCAGCCACCAGGGAATCGTGGGTGACCACGCGGCCGGCATTGTATATGAGGTGACGAAGGACGCGTAGTTCCGTGGAAGTTAACTGGACAGGCTTTCCCTTTACCAATACCTCATTATGCTGGAAGTCCATCCATAAGTCACCGGCTGTGAGGGGCCGTTGACTGCTGTCGCTGCGTCCGGCTGTCCTGCGCAGTACCGCTTCCATTCGTGCCAGCAATTCAACGTGGCTGAATGGTTTGGTGATGTAGTCGTCAGCGCCCATCTCAAGGCCCCTGGCAATATCGATGTCACTGTCACGCACCGTAAGCATGATAACCGGTACACCGGAGAACTGTCGCAGGTTTTCGAGCACTGAGTACCCATCCATGTCAGGGAGACCTATATCCAGAACAACAATATCGGGAGCCTCAGTTCTGACTGTGTCAATTGCGCTCTCACCATCGTACGCAACGACTATCTGTGCCGTGGGCCAGCGGAGATTAATACAGAGCTTAACTGCGTCTATTATGCTTTGGTGGTCATCAACCGCGAGGACTTTCATACCGATTCCTTCCGCCAGGCAGGATAGTATCTCCTTCTCTTTCTCTGCTTTAAGGCGGAACGATTATACTGTGTGGGATTACAATATGTCAAACTCGACACGCTTGTAATAGCTTTACCGATGCTCCGTTAACGGCGGATAACAATATCCACCATGAGTATTTACCGCGGGGGGCAAGACTCCGAAACCGGCTTATCTCAGAGTGCCCAGATAATGGCTGGTGAGCTGTTTCTTGCGTACCTCGGGGTCGGTGTAATCAGGAAGAAGCACCGGGGCTACTCTGCTGTCAGCCGCGCCCTCCACCTCCAGTTCCCGTTGAAAGGCACGGACGTGGTCAAGGGTCAGCTCGCCTTTAGCAGTATTATCGCGGGCGAAAGAAGCGGCGTTACGCCCGGCAATTCTGCCGAAAACGAGCACGTCAAGCAGGGAATTACCCATGAGGCGGTTCTCACCATGGATTCCACCGGTGACTTCACCGGCGGCAAGAAGTCCGGGGATGGATGTGCGGCAATCGGAATCTATATTCAACCCGCCGTTCTGGTAATGGAGTGTGGGGTAGACCAGCATTGGCTCTTTGGTAATATCTATTCCGTGCCTCCGAAAGAGAATGGACTTACCCGGGAACTCTTTCTCCACGGTACCCTCGCCGGACAGAGCGTCAATCATAGGTGAGTCCAGCCAGATACCCCGTCGTCCCGCAGGCGTAGGAACTCCCAACTTCCTCTCCAGGCACTCCCTGATGCAGGCCGCAGACTCCACGTCCCGTGGTTCACGCTCATTGACGAATTGCTCGCCGTCGATGTTCAATAAATTAGCACCCGCGCCCCGGAACTTCTCGGTAATCAGCAAGCCTTCGACCTGCTCCGGGAACACTGCTCCGGTGGGATGGTATTGGACGGTATGCAGGAAAGATACACTTATACCAGCCCGGTAGCCCATAACGAGACCGTCCGCCGTAGCCCCGTAATGGTTGGTAGTCATAAATCCCCGGATATGTAATCGGCCGCTACCACCGGCAGCCAGTATTGTGGCTTTAGCCCTGACCACAATATACTCCTCGGTTTCCAGGTTGTAGAGAAGGGCGCCGGCACAGTGTCCGTATTCGTCCAACAACAACTCCACCGCAGGAACAAACTCCACCACCGTGATGTTCTCACGGTTTCGAGCCTCATCCCGAATGGTACGCATAATCTCGGCGCCGGTGATATCCCCGCAAGAGTGCATTCGTTTCCGGCTGGTACCGCCGCCGTGAATGGTGCTCAACCTGCCATCAGGGTACTTGTCGAACATCACCCCCAGTTTTTCCAGCCACTGTAGAACATCGGGTGCTTGAGTAACCAGTGTATGCACCAGCTCCGGGACACATTTGAAGTGGCCGCCACCCATTACGTCCAGGTAGTGGTAATACGGGGAGTCCTTTTCCATTTTGGATGCCGCCTGGATGCCGCCCTCTGCCATCATGGTATTGGCATCACCATGACGGAGTTTGGTAGCAATAACTACCTGCGCCCCCTCCTCATCAGCAAGAAGTGCGGCTGCTGTTCCGGCTCCCCCTCCCCCAATAATGAGCACATCGGTATCAATAGACGGATTCGACAGGTCCACCATGTCCGGGTCGACCCGGCTCCTGGCCTCAAAGATATCGGCAAACTCATCCGGCACAATGTAGCCCTTGTTAGGCCCTACTTTCAAAGCCCGCCGACCGGTTGGCTGGTAGTCCGGGTGGTGCTTCTTGAGGATTGCATCTCGTTCCTCAAGAGACATCATGGGGAATTCCCCTCCCCGCTGCTTCCTGGCTATCCTTTCCGGTCTGGTTTTTTCTACGGTCTTTATGAGTTCTTGCAGTTCCGGTGTGTATGACATACTCCACTCCTAGAGGTATTCAGCATTGACCGGGACCCAGTCTTCACCGGCCATTGGGGGCTCCATCTCACGCTCCTGGTATCTACTTCGTAGCGCTTCTTCCCCCATCTCCATCAGCATTCTCAACCATTCTTCATGTCTGCCTTCGTTAATAGCTTTGACTGCCTGGCCCAGGTGTTCGGCCCGGGGTACAATATTGCTGCCGTATATCCTCCTGGCCAACTGGGCGATATGATACTGGGGTAGTTCACCCATGCACCGACTGGCACACAGGCCACACTGGATACAGCTAAACGAAAGCATGGCTGCCCTGGTGATATCCCCTTGCTTGAGTGCGGAGATAACGTCCATCATCTGAACGTCCATCGGACAGGCTTTGGTGCAGAGGTTACAGGCAATGCAGCGGAACAGCTCCGGGTAGAGCTTGTATATCTCTTCCGGGGCCGACGTAAGTTTAGAGAAGTCGTAACGAGCGCGATTTGCCGGAAAGAAGGGAATTTGTGTCAGGTACATGTTCGGTTCGACTACCGTCTGGCAGGCAAGCCCGACACGAAGCTTATACTCACCTTCCTTACGGTACACTGTAGCACAGGCTCCGCAGATACCACCCCGGCAGCCGCAGCCACGGATGAATTTGAACCCGGCGTACTCCATGGCTTTCATAATGGTCAGCGTCTCCGGGACCATGTACTGCTTGCCCATGACGTATACCGGTATCAGCTTACCGGTCCCGGTGGCACTCTGAGATTCGACTGGCAGGCTTCTGCCCTCGTCACTCCGGCCCTGTTTATCTTTTATCTCACTCATCAGCGCTCTCCGTGGATTTCCTGGGCTTTTATCGCCGGACAGCCACATCAATCATGGCAAAATACTGCCGGTGAGTCCAGTTCTTCAGTTGCATCGTCTTGGAAGGGCAGGTAACAGAACAGGCACCACAGCCCTCGCATAGTGCCTCGTTAACAATGGCAACTTTCGTCCTTGCATCCACCTCTATTGCATGGTAGGTACAGGCTGAAACACACTGTCCGCAGCCGGTACAGGTCTCTTCATCTACCGATGCAACTACAGGTTCGCGTAGAAGTTCACCCTGGGAAAAGAGTGACAATACCTTGCTGGCAGCACCGCTTGCCGAGGTTATGGTGTCCGGCATATCTCGCGGCCACTGTGCCGTACCGGCCAGGTAGACACCGGCAGTCAGAGTTTCCACGGGGCGGAGCTTAATATGCGCCTCTGTAAGGAAACCTTGCTCGTCGGAGGCGATGTTCAGTTTCCTTCCCAGTTCCCTGGTGGTGGCATGAGGTATCATTGCCCGTGCCAGCACCACCATGTCGGCAGAAATCTCTATATCTTTCGCGGCCAGCGTATCTACTCCTGATATCCGAATTATATCGCCATCGCGTAGCATCGTCGGTGTATCACCCCGCAGATAGAGGATGCCACTATCACTCATTGCTCCCTGCACGAATTCCTCGAAGTCCCTGGCATCAGAACGCATATCCGTGTAGAAAATATATGCCTGACCCTCGGGGACAGACTGCCGGTAGAGCAGGGCCTGCTTGGCGATATACATACAGCAGACGCGAGAACAATACGGCACACCATTTTCAGGGTCCCGCGACCCGACACAGGAGATGAAGACTATTTCCTGCGGTATCCGGCCATCGGAAGGTCTCCTGATTTCACCTCCGGTAGGGCCTGTTGGCGAAAGGATTCTCTCGAACTGGAGGCCATCGATAATATCAGGGTCCTGAGGGATGGTCCCGGTGCGGTCCGGCGGTAGCAGGTCATACCCGGGGGCAGCTATGATTGCGCCCACTTCTTTATCGACAAACGTATCCTCATCTGTGAAGTCAATCGCTCCCGCAGGACAGATTTCCTGGCAGGCACTACACCCCCCATCCTTGAAGTGAAGGCACAAGGAAACGTCTATACGTGGTCGGAAGGGTACTGCATCGGGTGCCGGTATCTCAATCGCTTTTCGCCGGGAAAGCCCCCGGTCAAACTCCGACGGCACAGATACCGGACACCTGTCCAGACACAACCCACAGGCGGTGCATCGGGCCCTGTCTACAAAGCAAGCCCTGCTTCGAATCTGTGCTGTGAAGTTCCCTACATATCCGCTAACTTCCTCTACATCTGAGCAGGTATATACCTTTATCAGGGGATGACGCGCAACCTCGTCCAGTTTTGGTGCGATAAGGCAGCCAGTTCTCTCCATGGTGAGAAAAGTGCCCGCCAGTTGCCGGGCATGACCACCAATGGCGGTATCACGCTCCACAAGGATAACCTCGTGACCCCCGTTGGCAATATCCAGGGCTGCCTGAATTCCGGCAATCCCAGCCCCTATTACCAGTGCGCGTTTGGTTAGTGGTGTAACCGACGG